>NZ_JBNHEX010000007.1:0-200406 GCF_059089685.1 Arthrobacter sp. sptzw42 | reverse complement strand
TACGGACAAGCCCCCGGTGCGTCACTGGGTTCGGCGGCAGCAGCTGCGCCTGGCGCCCGCGCCCGGGCCAGGGGCGTGGAAACGCAGCCGGGGTTAACCCCCCCCCCCCCCCCCCCCCCCCCCTCCCCGTCCGGCCTCCAGCGGACACCTCCACCGCGCCATCCGTCCCACTGCTTGAGGAAAGACCATTATGGCTACGACCACAGCGCCGAGCTCGGCCCCACAGGCCAAGGCACCGGCCCCCGCAAAGCACCGCCCCGACAAGAACTACCGGCGCCGGCAGCGCTGGGGATGGCTCTTCGTTGCCCCCTTCGCGGCAATCTTCCTGACTTTCCTCATCCTCCCCCTGGTCTACGCATTCCGGATGAGCCTTTTCACCAGTACGCTGGCCACGGGCACCAAGTTCGTCGGGGCGGACAACTACATCAAGGCCTTTAGCGATCCGGTCTTCCTGCAGGGTTTGGCGACCGTAGCGAAGTTCGCATTGATCATGATTCCGGCACAGATGATCGTGGCCCTGCTAGCCGCCCTTGTCCTGGACAACCTCGCCACGTGGGCGTCAAAGTTCTCCCGGCTTATGATCTTTGTCCCCTACGCGGTTCCCGTGGTCATCGGTGCCCTTATGTGGGGTTTCCTTTACAGCCCCCGCTTTGGACCCGCAAGCTCCATCTTCGGCGCTTTTGGTATGGCCGCACCCGAATTCCTGGCGCAGGACAGCATTTTCGGCAGCCTCGTCAATATTGTGACGTGGCAGTGGGCCGGCTACTACATGATCATCATCTACGCAGCGCTGCGTGGAATCGATCCCGGCATCTACGAGGCAGCCGTGCTCGACGGCGCCTCCGACCGGCAAATCGCCTGGCGGATCAAAATCCCCATGATCTCTTCCTCCCTGGTGATGGTGGTCATCTTCGCCCTCATCGGCACACTGCAGTTCTTCACCGAACCTCAAGTGCTTCGCGGGGTGGCACAGGGAGCCATTCCTACCTCGTACACGCCCAATATGTATGCCTTCTCGCTGGCGTTCTCCTACAGCCAGTTCAACTATGCCTCCGCCATCTCCTTCGCGCTCGGCATCGTCGTGTTCGTCTTCTCCTTCCTTTTCCTCTTCCTGACCCGCAAGCAGAGCGGACTGAAATAAACCATGGCACTCGTCACCGACACCCCCCAGCTTCAGGGCGGCCGGAAGGGCCGCAGCGCCGCAGGCCGCGCCAGGGCCCGCAAGGGCGGTTCCCGCATCGGCTCACATATTTTCCTGCTCATCCTTGTCATCTACTTCATCACCCCGATCTGGTGGCTGACCGTCGCCAGCACCAAGGACACTGCCGGCCTCTTTGCTGGCTCAGGCGGGCCTCTCTGGTTCGATGATGAGTTCCACTTCTTCAGCAACATCCAGGGCCTGTTCGAGCGGCAGGACGGCATCTACTGGCGATGGCTCGGGAACTCATTCCTGTACGCCATCTCTGGCGGCGTTGGAGCGACGATCCTCGCCGTGCTGGCGGGCTATGGCTTCGCCAAGTACAACTTCCGCGGCCGGGGTCCGTTTTTCGGGCTTCTGCTCGGTGCGGTGATGGTGCCGCTAACAGCGCTTGTCATCCCGACTTTCGTGCTGCTTAGTTCGGTGGGGCTGGTGAACACTATCTGGGCCGTGATCCTGCCCTCGCTCCTTAGCCCGTTCGGCGTCTACCTCATGCGGGTCTTCGCCCAGGAAGCGGTCCCGGACGAATTGCTGGACGCCGCCCGGATCGACGGTGCAGGAGAAATCCGGACATTCTTCCAAATCGCGCTGCCCCTGCTGCGCCCGGCCATCGTGACAGTACTCCTGTTGTCCGTCGTCGGGACCTGGAACAACTTTTTCCTGCCGCTGGCAGTCCTCAGCGATCCGCTGCTGCTTCCGGTAACGGTGGGGCTCAATGGCTGGCAGGCTCTGTCCAACGCCGGCAGCGGCGGCGAGGCCCTCTGGAATCTGATTACGACGGGCGCTTTCCTCTCAATCATCCCGCTGATCATTGCCTTCCTTTCCCTCCAGAAGTACTGGCAGGGCGGATTGTCGCTGGGCTCACTAAAGTAGCCCGGCCCCGCTCCCATCCTTAAAGCAACACACGTACGCACAGAAAGTCTTTAGATGCAGAACGCACGCCTTACGCTCGACCCCCACTTCACCGTCGGTCGGATCAACCGCAACATCTTTGGCGGATTTGTTGAACACCTCGGCCGCCACGTCTACGACGGCATCTACGAGCCCGGCCATGAAAGCGCCGATAACGAAGGCTTCCGGCAGGACGTCATTGAGCTGGTCAAGGAAATGGGCGTCTCGACCATCCGCTATCCCGGCGGCAACTTCGTCTCCGGGTTCCGCTGGGAAGACAGCGTGGGACCGCGCGAGGAGCGCCCCACCCGCCTGGACCTTGCCTGGCACTCCACCGAAACGAACCAGGTGGGCATGCACGAGTTCGCCTCGTGGCTGCAGAAGGTGGGCAGTGACTTGATGCTCGCCGTGAACCTTGGCACAAGGGGAACAGCCGAGGCACTCGAACTCCTCGAGTACTCCAACCTGCCCAAGGGAACCGCCCTCGCCGACCAGCGCATGGCCAACGGCCGCCCTGACCCCTTCGATGTCAAGATCTGGTGCCTTGGCAATGAGATGGACGGCCCGTGGCAGCTCGGGCACCGCTCCGCCGAGGACTACGGCAAACTCGCGGCCATAACAGCCCGAGCCATGCGCCAGCTGGATCCGTCCATCGAGCTCGTTGCCTGCGGTTCCTCCAGTGCCCATATGCCCACCTTCGGCGAGTGGGAGCGCGTGGTGCTGACCCACACCTACGACGTGGTCGACTACATCTCCTGCCACGCCTACTACGAGGAGAAGAACGGGGACCTCGGGTCCTTCCTTGCCTCCGCCGTCGACATGGACCACTTCATCGAGTCCGTGGTGGCCACAGCCGACCATGTGAAGGCCGTCCGGGGCAGCTCGAAGACCATCAACATATCCTTCGATGAGTGGAACGTCTGGTACATCAGCCGCTTCGAGAACGTCGACAAGATCGAGGGGCTGGACAATTGGCCGGTAGCCCCCCGGCTGCTTGAGGACTGCTACTCCGTTGCGGACGCCGTCGTATTCGGCAACCTCATGATCTCGCTGCTCAAGCACGCCGACCGCGTCACCTCGGCTTCACTGGCGCAGCTGGTCAACGTCATCGCGCCCATCATGACCGAGCCGGGTGGCCCGGCCTGGCGCCAGACAACGTTCTTCCCGTTCTCCATCACATCGAAGCTCGCGCAAGGGTCAGTGCTGGAACTCAAGCTCGACACCGGGACATACGAGACCAGCGAGTACGGCGTTGTGCCGCTCGTGGATGCTGTGGCCACGCACGACGACGAAAGCGGTGCCACCGCCGTCTTCCTCGTCAACCGGTCCCAGACCGAAGAAACCACTGTGACCATCGACATCGGGGCACTGGACGGCTTCAGCACTGTGCAGGCGCAGTCTCTGTACGATACAGACGTGTATGCGAAAAACACCCTCGAGGAGCCTGAGCGCGTGGGTATGAAGCCCAACACATCCGCCACCCTCGACGGCGGAGCAGTCACCATCACCCTCCCGCCCGTGTCCTGGACGGCCGTCTCCCTGGCATGAACTCGCCCGAATACAGGATCGAGGGCGGCGGCTACACGGCCGTCGTCCTCGGTTTCGGTGCCACCGTCCGTGAGCTGACCTACGAGGGGCGGCCGCTCGTGGTCGGTTTTGGCCCGGACGAGACAATGCCTAACTTCCGTGGCGCTTTCGTGGCTCCGTGGCCCAACCGCATAGCCGACGGGCGTTACAGGTTCGACGGGGAGGAGTACCACCTCCCCATCAATGAGCCGGAACGTGGCACCGCACTGCACGGCCTGGTGTTCGACGTGCCGTGGTCAGCCGTAAAGCATAAGCCGGATACGCTCATCCTGGAATGCACCATCGAGCCCACGGCTGCGTACCCCTTTACTATCACCCTTGAAGCCCGCTTCAGCGTTGACAGCGGTGGTTTCAGGACAGACGTGGCAGCAGCCAATACCGGTGCACGTCGCGCGCCCTACGGCGTCTGCCCCCACCCGTACCTCGTGGGAGGGCCCTCACCGCTGGATGAGTGGCTGTTTGAGTTGCCCGCCTCGACGGTCCTGTCGGTAACTCCTGACCGCCTCCTGCCCGTGGGGAAGGAGCAGGTAGCCGGTACTGCCTTCGACTTCCGCTCGGCCCGTCCCATCGGTACCGTGCAAATCGACCATGCCTTCACCGACATCGCCTGGGAAGGGAATGGCCACGCCATGGTTCGGGTCATCGATCCGGTGCACGGGACCGGCACAGCGATGGTGTGGGATGCCAGCTGCCCCTGGGTACAGATCCATACTGCGGATCTTCCAAAAAAACCGGAAAACACCCGCCTCGGCCTCGCCGTCGAACCCATGACCTGTCCGCCCGAGGCTTTCAATACCGGCGAAGACCTCGTGGTCCTGGACCCGGGAGAGACGCACCGCACAGGCTGGACTATTACGGCCTTGTGAGGAACCAAAGCGTCAGTTGTTCCTGGCCCGGAACTGAGGGAGCCCGTCAGCCGTCCGCCTTCGCAGCTTTCGCCGCTGCCTTCGCGGCCTGTTTGTTGGTCCTGACCTTCGCCAGTGACTCCGGATCCACGATGTCCGCAACGGAGAGGTAAGCGCCCTCGTCCCCGTAGTGCCCGGCAGCTTCGCGCCATCCTGGCGCCTCCAAACCACATTGCTTGCCCAGCAGAGCGAGGAAAATTCTGGCCTTCTGCTCGCCAAAGCCGGGCAGCGCCGTCAGCCGCCGCAGCACCTCGGCTCCATCAGGTCCACCCTTGGTCCAGATGGCCGCCGCATCCCCGCCCCACTCGGTTTGTACAGCTTCTGCGAGCGCCTGTACACGTGCCGCCATGGACCCCGGAAAGCGGTGGACCGCGGGCCGTTCCTTGAATACATCCACGAACGCCTGCGGCTCCTGGGCGGCGATGGATTCAGGCCGGATGGACCCTATCCGCGTCTTGATCTTTGCTGGCCCCGCAAAGGCCGACTCCATGGTCACCTGCTGATCCAGCAGCATTCCCGTCAGCAGCGCGAACGGATCCTTACTCAGCAGCTCGTCCGCAGCAGGGTCCCCCGTGATGTGCAATTCCATGCTGCTCATCATTTCAGAGGTTGCGCAATCAGAGACAGGACGGTGGCCAAGTAGTACCTAATCTCAAAAACGAGTACTGGCTACGCGTTCTCCCGGGACGGCGTCCGAACTAGGTTTTTCATTGAGGCAAGACGTTTTTGACTCGCTGTAACTTGCTCACGAGGGGGTGTGAGACGAAATGCATGCACGATACGCAAGCTCAAGTTTCCCGGTCCGAGAGACTCGGGTAGCAAACGGGGCCGGCGACGAGGAGGCCTTTGAGACCAAGGCCTCTCCCCCAGCCGTCGCCGGCCCTCTTGTTTCTCAGGAAGCCTCTGGCCATCAACGGCAAGGGCCTGCCACGCCGGAAAACGGCCGTTCCAACACACTGGCAGGATATGGCGCACCGGCAAAGACAGGGCAGCCCCGGCCGGCCAATCCCCCGCCAGTTAAGCCGGACGGGATCCTGCTGGATCTCATGACGGGCACGCAGACGCTGCACGACTCTCTTGAACTCCTCGCAGCCGCTTCTGCCCGGGCAGTGGTACGTGCCGGAGGCCCCGTTGTTGAATGCGGCGTTGTGCTGCATCAGCCGAAAAGGACTCCGGCCATCACCGGCACCTCACCCGAGGTGCTCCGGTTGCTGGAGTGGGAGCAGGAATCTCACGAAGGTCCGGTCAGTGAGGTGTTGATAGGGGAGCAACCCGTGGCCGTGCTGCAACGAAGCGGGGACTTCCGATGGCCGCGGTATTGCAGGCAGCTGCAGCTTGCCAATTTGGGCAGCGTCCTCAGCTTCCGGCTCGGATTGGAATACGGTGGGCAGGCCCGGGACGTTGGCACGCCCATCCGCCCAACACGTGCCGTCCTGGCGTTTTTTGCCCAAAATGCCAAGGCGTTTCCGCTGCAGGTGATTCCCGAGGCAAAGAATTTCGCAGGCCTTGCGGCCAAAAGCCTGCAGATGGCCCTTGACCTGCACACGGCAAGGTCCACCGCTTCGGACCTGCGTATGGCACTGGACAGCCGCACGTCCATCAACGTTGCCTGCGGGGTCATCATGGCGCAGAACAGGTGTTCCTACCATGAGGCGTTTTCCATCCTGGCGAAGGCCTCAAGCCACCGGAACATCAAGGTACGAAGGGTGGCGGAGGACATCCTCGAACGGCTGCCAGAAGGCGCCCCAAGGTCACACTTCGGCCACTAGACGGACCCTCCCCAGGGCAAGAGCATGGAAAAGCAGCCCCGGAAGCAGAGCTTCCGGGGCTGCTTTTCCAGGAAATGAGGCCTAGATTCCACCGGCGAGCCTGTAGTAGGCGGCGTTCCAGTTCAGGTCCTTTTTGAACTGGCGGATGGTGGTGTCCTCGTCGATGGTGAGCAGTTCGGTCTTGGCGATCTCCGCAAAGTCCTCGAACACGTCCATCCCTACCTGCGTGGACAGCACGGTGTGGTGGGCGGCCCCTGCCGTCAGCCATGCCGCAGCCGAGGTGGCGAAATCCGGCTTGGGCTGCCACAGTGCGCGTGCTACCGGCAGGTTGGGCAACGGCTGGTCGAGGGGCACCACGTCGACGGCGTTGGCCACCAGGCGGAAGCGGTCCCGCATGTCGGACAGGGCGACGACGACACCCGGGGAGGCATCGGCGTCGAACACCAGACGGACGGGGTCCTCCTTGCCGCCGATGCCCAGCGGATGGATTTCCAGGCGCGGCTTCCCCGCCGTCAGGGAGGGGCAAACCTCCAGCATGTGCGCGCCAAGGATCTTTTCCGCTCCGGGTTCCAGGTGGTAGGTGTAGTCCTCCATCAGGGAAGCGCCGCCAGGCAGGCCTGCGCCCACGACCTTCGCCGCGCGGACCAGGATGGCGGTTTTCCAGTCACCCTCAGCACCGAAACCGTAGCCTGCGGCCATCAAGCGCTGCACGGCCAAACCGGGAAGCTGGCGGAGTGCGCCCAGGTCCTCGAAGGAGGTGGTGAACGCCGCCGAGCCGTTGGCCTCCAGGAAGCTGCGCAGGCCAAGTTCGATCCTGGCGCCGTAGCGGAGCGACTCGTGCCGGGCAGCCCCGGCGCGGAGCTCCGGAACCACGTCGTAAAGGTCCTCGTACTCACTGAGCAGGGCATCGACGTCGGACTCCGCAGCACCATGCACGGCGTCGGCGAGCTCATTGACCGACCAGGTGTTCACGGCCACTCCGAAGCGGAGTTCCGCCTCGGTCTTGTCGCCTTCCGTGACGGCAACGTTGCGCATGTTGTCGCCGAACCGGGTCAGCTTCAGGGTCCGGACGGCTGCCCAACCGGCAGCGGCCCGCTGCCAGGAGCCCACTTGGCGGGCGACCTCCGGGTTTGAAACGTGTCCTACGACGGTTTTGCGGGCAATGCCCAGGCGGGACTGGATGTACCCGAACTCCCGGTCGCCGTGGGCAGCCTGGTTCAGGTTCATAAAATCAAAGTCGATGTCCGCCCAGGGCAGGTCCCTGTTGGCCTGGGTGTGCAGGTGCAGCAGTGGCTTGCGGAGCAGATCCAGGCCCTGGATCCACATCTTTGCCGGACTGAACGTGTGCATCCATGCAGTGACGCCGATGACGGAATCATCCGAGTTGGCCTCAAGTGCAGTGCGGCGGATGGCGTCGGAGTCCGTCAGGACCGGCTTCCACACGATGCGTACCGGCACTGAGGAGGAGGCGTTGAGCTGGTTGGCGATCTCCTGGGACTGGGCGGCCACCTGCTTAAGGACGTCCTCGCCGTAGAGGTGCTGGCTTCCGGTGAGGAACCATACCTCGTAACCGTCAAGGGAAGTGTTTGCTGCGGTGCTCATGGGTTTCTCCTTAGGGAGTAAGTCTTTGTTGGCCGTGAAGGGCCGGCCGTTACTGGCCGTATACGGTCTGGTAGCGGGCGTAGAGGGAGTCGATGTGGCCTTGGTCAATGGCAATTGGCTCGCCCAACTGGCGGGCAATGTGCACCGTCCGGGCAACTTCCTCGCACATCACGGCCGCCTTCACCGCCGATTTCGCGTCCTTGCCGATGGTGAAAGGCCCGTGGTTCTGCATGAGCACGGCCGGGGAATTCGAGTTCTTCAGTGTCTCCACGATCCCGTGGCCGATTGAATCATCGCCAATCAACGCGAACGGCCCCACCGGGATGGACCCGCCAAATTCGTCACTCATCATGGTCAACACGCAGGGGATGGCCTCCCCGCGCGCGGCCCAGGCCGTGGCGTAAGTGGAGTGCGTGTGCACCACCCCGCCCACCTCGGGCAAGTGCCGGTAGACGTACGCATGGGCTGCAGTGTCCGACGACGGCGAGAGTGCCGGGTTTCCCCACTGGCCTGCCGCGTCCCCATCCACGGGCAGCCCATATAGATCCGTCACCACCATCTGTTCCGGGGTGAGGTCCTGGTAAGAGACGCCGGAGGGCTTGATGACCATCAGCTCATGGCCCGGGACCCGGGCGGAGACGTTGCCGGCCGTCCACACCACCAGTTCGTAGCGGGTCAGCTCTGCGTGCAGGGCGCACACCTCGTCACGGACGCGGGAGATCGTGTCCAGGATGTTCACGCGGACACCTCCACGGCAGCCTCGGAAACAATTGCCGGGGGCGCCGAAAGTGGACCCGCTGCCCGGCGCTGGATGGCCTTGAGCCGGTGCATCACATCGTTGCTGCCGCGGCCGAAGTAGTCATGCAAGGTCTTGTACTCCTGGAAAAGTTCCTCGTAGGCGGCTACGTTCGCCGGTATGGGCGTGTACACCTCGCCCGGCTGGGAGCCCATAGCCTCGGCGGCTTCGCGGATATTCGTGTATTTTCCGGCGGCCACAGCAGCATGGATGGCGGAACCGAGGGCCGGGCCCTGGCTTGAGCCGATGGTGGAGAGCTGAAGGTTGGTGGCATCCGCATATATCTGCATCAGAAGCGGGTTTTTGAGCAGGCCGCCGGCAACGATGAACTCCTTCACCGGAACACCGGAGTCCCGGAATGCGTCCACAATCGTGCGGGTGCCGAACGCGGTGGCTTCCAGCAGCGCACGGTAGGTGTCCTCCGGGCGCGTCGCCAGGGTCTGCCCCACCACGATCCCGGAGAGCTCGTGATCAACCAACACGGAGCGGTTGCCGGAGTGCCAGTCCAAAGCCATCAGGCCGTGCTCGCCGATGGCTTGGCGGGACGCCAGTTCAGTGAGGTATTCATGGACGTCCAGCCCGGCTGTTTCGGCTGCCTGGTGGTACTCGCGCGGCACGCCGTATTTCGTGAACCAGCCGAAGATATCGCCGACGCCGGACTGGCCGGCTTCGTAGCCCCAGAGTCCGTCCACGATGCCGCCGTCCACCACCCCGCACATGCCGGGCACTTCCCGCAGTTCGGTGCCGTTCATGACATGGCATGTCGAGGTACCCATAATGGCCACCAGCTGACCAGGGTCTACTGCCTTCGCGGCAGGAGCGGTCACGTGGGCATCCACGTTGCCCACAGCCACTGCAATTCCCTCCGGCAGCCCTGTCCATTCAGCAGCTTCTGTGGTGAGGTACCCGGCGGCATCGCCGAGGCGGCCAATGGTGTGCTCCAGCTTGGAACTGACAAAATCCTTGAATTGCGGGTTCAGTGCCGTAAGGAAGTCCTCGGAGGGATAACGGCCGTCCTGGTAGATGCCCTTGTAACCGGCGGTGCAGGCGTTCCGGACATACCGGCCACAGAGCTGCCACACAATCCAGTCAGCAGCCTCAACCCAGTGATCCATCGCTGCATAGGCTTCAGGGTCCTCCTCCAGGAGTTGCAGTCCCTTAGCGAACTCCCACTCCGAAGAAATCAGCCCGCCATAGCGGGGCAGCCACTGCTCACCGCGTTCCGCTGCAAGTTGGTTAATCCTGTCCGCCTGGGCCTGCGCGGCATGGTGGCGCCAAAGCTTGACATAGGCATGGGGCCGGTTTATGAATTCCGGAAGCTCATTCAGCGGTGTTCCGTCCGCCTTGACCGGCACCATGGTGCAGGCCGTGAAGTCCGTGGCAATTCCAACTACGGCGGCCGGGTCAATACCTGCCTCAGCGACGGCGGCGGGAACCGCGGTGCGCAGAACGTCGCGGTAATCATCAGGCACCTGCAGGGCCCAGTCACCCGGGAGCCTCGCGCCGGGTTTGCCGGCAACGTCGGCCGGAAGGGCTTCCGTAACAACTGCGTGCGGGTACTCACACACCCCGCTGCCGAGCTCCTTGCCGTCCCGGACGCGGACCACCACGGCCCTGCCGGATAGCGTTCCGTAATCCACACCGATGACGTAGCTGTCCGCGTCTACTCTGACTTCCATAGAATCCTCCAATTGATGCCGCCGCCTTGCGACCCTTTAATTGTTAGCGCTAACAAGACTTCTGTCAATGTTTTTGCGGGCCCTCTCCCACACCAAATCGCGTGTACCCGGAAAGTGTGGAACGGTGCCAAAAGGGGTAGGGACAGTGGGACGCCCAGCACAACCGGAAGGATCCTTGTGGCCGACGCACAACCACACGCCCGTGCTGGCTCTCTTGCGTGGCTGGCGGGCCCACTCTCCACCGGCCTCGGACTGGTCGCCCACCTCGTAGGCGGGGGCCCGGCGCCCGGCCTCATGATCCTCGGAGCACTTGCCGCGCTGCTCGGGATGGGTGCGGCAATCCTGGGGCGCTTTCAACTGCCCGGCTGGGCGTTGCTGCTTTTGTGCGGAGTGGCCCAGCAGTTGCTTCATTGGGGGTTCGCGATCTTTTCCGGCGGCGCGGCGAACGGGCTGTCGGAGCACGGTCACGGCGGCATCAGGCAGGAGCCATCAGCGGCCGGCGAGGCAGCTGCGCCGGCGGGCTACTCACTGCATCTGATGCTTTACCTGCACATGGCCGCGGCGCTGGCGTCAAATGCCCTCGTCACATACTGGCCCCGGCTCGCCGGCTGGTCCCGCACCTTGACGCGCAGGCAAAGCTCACCAGTTGTTTAGGACCCGGCCAGGAACCCGGCCCAGGGCTAAGTTACCGGCCGCATCAGATGCATGGCGTGCCCGAAGGCTCCTCCCCTTTTGCCCGCTTGGCGGGTGTCCTTTCTTCCGAGCAATGGCGGCACGTGCTTGAGCGCCAGCGGAACCGCTTCTCGCAAAACTCGACTCTGAAGTCATAAGTCCAAGCTTTAGCGCAGGATTTACTTAGGTTGCGCTGCACCGGTCGCCGGTAGAAATAGAGTGGATCCGCCAGCCCGCGCATTTGTCGTTTTCACCATGCCCTTTAGAGTCCACAAAGGAAACCTGACATCTTTTCCTCATCTCTCCACCGCCCTGCCCTGTTGATCCTATTGACGGCCCTGTCAGCCACTTGGGTTGGTGTGGCTACCGGAAACGCCGCACCAGTTGCTGCCTTCGGCGGGCCAAAAGAAGCAACAAGCCGCTACATCGTGGAGTATGCCGAGGGGACCGGCGCTGCAGCCGGGCCGAAAGCACTTCATGCCCGCAACCTCGCCGTTAAGCGGACGTTTTCCAAAGCGCTCAGGGGCGCCGTAGTAACGGCAACGCCGGAACAGGCCGAGGAATTGAGAACTTCAGGCGAGGTGGCAGGGGTGGAAATCGATGCACCGGTAACTGCAACCGACGTGGACCAACCGACGCCATGGGGATTGGACCGGATTGATCAGCGCGCCTTGCCGCTGTCGGCCTCCTATACCCCTGCGGCTTCAGGTGCCGGGGTGAGCGCCTATGTCTTTGATACCGGAGTGTTGGCAACCCACACCGAATTCGCTGGACGGGTGACGGCCGGATGGACCCCCTTCCCAGAAGGCAACGGCAGTACCGATTGCAGCGGTCACGGCACGCACGTAGCAGGCACAATTGGCGGCAGAACCTACGGTGCGGCCAAGGATGTTACCATCGTTCCCGTTCGAGTGCTCGACTGCGCAGGTTCCGGCTACATCTCGGACATGATCGCGGGCCTGGACTGGGTCGTCGGGAACCACAGTGCCGGATCTCCCGCCGTGGCGAACATGAGCCTGCGCACCCCACCCAGTTCCATGCTCGACTCCGCCGTACAAAACCTCATTGCTGACGGCGTCACCACAGTTGTGGCAGCCGGCAATTCCGCTGTCGATGCCTGCACCGGTTCCCCTGCCCGGGTCCCGGAAGCAATTACAGTTGCGGCCAGCGACACCACGGACCGGCAAGCTTCCTTCTCCAACTTCGGCACCTGCACCGACATGTATGCCCCAGGTGTTGGGATCAAATCGGCAGGGCACTCAACTGCTACAGCCGCCGCCACCCTGAGCGGGACGTCCATGGCTGCACCGCACGCGGCCGGAGCGGCGGCAGTCCTCCTGTCCCAAAACCCTGCAATGAGCCCCTGGGCGGTGGCCGCCAACCTGAACGCCGCTGCAACAACCGGCGCTGTCAGCGGCACAGGGGCGGGCTCACCCAACAGGTTGCTGTTTTCTGGGTTCGCAACTGCCGCAGTAGACCATGTCAAGGCAATAGCCGAGGCAGCTGCCGCTCCTCCGGGGATTGGTTCAACCATGGGGCCGGTGACGTGCGGTCTGGCTAACGGCGGTTGTTACCAGAACTACCAGGGCGGTGTTGTTCACTGGTCTCCGGCTACCGGCGCGCGCATCACCAAGGGTGCCATCAACGCAGCCTGGGCCGTGCAAAACTGGGAAAACGGCAGCCTCGGATACCCCACCAGCAACGAGACCGGCGGCCTGAAAAACGGCGGCGTCTACCAAAACTTCCAAGGCGGCGTCATCCACTGGTCGCCGGCAACCGGGGCCCGCATCACCAAGGGGGCAATCAACGCCGCCTGGGCTGCGCTTAGCTGGGAGAACGGCTTCCTCGGCTACCCGACAAGCAACGAAATTACCGGGTTAAGGAACGGCGGGGTTTACCAGAACTTTCAGGGCGGGGTTATCTACTGGTCCGGGGCCTCGGGCGCACGCAGCAACGCCGGCGCCATCAGGCAGGCGTATGCATCACAAGGCTGGGAGAACGGCCGTCTGGGCTATCCAACCTCGAATGAAGTTCCCTTAGGCTCCGGCGTCGTGCAGTACTACCAAGGCGGGCACATTACCTGGTCCGCGGCCAATGGCGCTGCCATCAGCTACCGGTAGGCCTCGCGGGAAGGTTTGATGGCTTGGCACCCCCGACCGGCGGGTGGAGTTGCATGTGGACGTCCGCGGCCGCTGGGGGCGCTTAGCCTGGCTCGTCATTGCCTGGGCGGTGCTGCGCTCCCCCGGCGCACCAGCTCCGGGATGACGACGGTTGAACTGGCGGCGGCACCGGCCTCAATTTCCTTGAGCATGGTGTCCATGCACCGCCTGCCCAGCTCCTCGAAGTCCTGCCGCACGGTGGTGAGCGGCGGGGTGAAGTAGCCGGACTCCGGCTGGTTGTCGAATCCCACCACAGAGACGTCGTCGGGCACGCGGACCCCTGCCTCGTTGAAGGCACGCAGCACCCCGAGGGCCATTTGGTCATTGCCCACGAACACAGCGGTGGCGGTGCGTTCGGCTGCCAGCCGGCGCCCCACCTCGTAACCGCTGCCTGCGCTCCAGTCGCCTTCCAGCAGCAGGTCGTCCTGAAACCCTGCATGTTGCAGCGCCGCGCGCCAGCCTTCAGTGCGCAGGGCACCGTCAATCCAGTCCGACGGCCCGGCAACATGCCCGATTCTGCTGTGCCCCAGCTCGATGAGGTGGCCCACGGCGATCTCCGCACCGCGTTTTTGGTCCACCATTGCCCCGCTGACTGCTTCATTTCCAGGCGAACCGACGGCCACAACTGGCACCCCGGGGTTGAACTCCTCAAGGATTTGCAGTGTTTCGGTGTGCGGCACCAGGAGGGCGATTCCGTCCACCGCCTGGTCCAGGAAGTGCCGCAGCGCATTGAAGATGGCGTCCCGGCCCACCGAACGCAGGGCGGCAATGCTGACGAAGTAGCCCGCGTTCCGCGCTGCCTGCTCCACGCCGAGGAGCGTGTTGGCCGGGCCGTACTGGGAGAGCTCGCTGCCAAGCACACCGATGGTTTGTGAGCGCCGGGTGACCAGGCTCCGAGCTGCCGTGTTCCGCCGGTAGCCCAGCTCGGCGATGGCCGCCTCCACCTTTTCCCGGGTTGCTTTACTGACATTCGGGTGCCCGTTGACCACCCTGGAAACAGTTTGGTGGGAGACGCCGGCACGTTCGGCCACGTCCTCAAGGCGCGGCAACCGCCCGGCGCTGCTTTTTGTCATGTCCCCATTGTGCCGGTTGCCGCAAACAACAAATCCCCCGGCTGCCTCAGGGAGGCTGCCGGGGGATTTCCCGCTCTTCGCTAAAAGAGTGGGCCCTGTGGGGCTCGAACCCACGACCCACGGATTAAAAGTCCGATGCTCTACCAACTGAGCTAAAGGCCCAAGCCGGGCTGCTTCGGTACGTTGTACCGCCAACCCGGCCCATCCATTTCTGGACGTTAATACTCTAACCCATGCTCGAGGCAGCATTCGCACACGGGCCGGGCCCCGCCGTCGGCCCTGCCTTAGAGGCCCGGCAGCAATTCCTGATGCTCGATTTAGCGCAGGGCACAGGAGTAGCGTTGGGGGCATGAGCGAGCAAACAGGTTCCAGTCATTACGGCGGCGCCAACCGGCACCACAAGCCCAAGCCTTTCGCGCCCGTCGACTTCGAACCGTTTGCCGGCGGCGCCGATCCCGCCCGCGTGTCCGAAGCCGCCCACCTCGCTGCCCAGGCGCTGGTCCGCCACGGGCGGGACAGCGACGACCCCGTAGTGACCGAGCGGCTCGTCAAGCTTGCGGACGAGCAGGGCCTGGAGGCCATCGCAGAGATGTGGGCCGAGAGCCCGGCCCGTTCACTTCCCGGAGCGCTGTGGCGGTTGTACGCCCTGCGTGCGGCCACGGTCCAGGATCCCGAACGAATTTCGGTCTACTTCCGCGCGGGCAAAGACACGGCGCAGGTCTCCAATGTGGTGGCCGGGGCCGCCGAGCCTCCCGGCGCTGATGAGATGAAGGCGATGGCGGACGCCATCCTTTCGGGAGCGTTCGACGGCGAGTTCGACGTCGCATTGGAGCGTTCCGCCGCATTCTGCCGGGTGGTGGCGCTCGGCCAGGCCACCCTCGCCGACGGCGCCGAGCACGGCAATGAGGCGCACGCGAGCAAACTCACCCGCAACTCCCACCAGCTGGTGAAGACCGCCGAGGACCTGGAGCACGCAGCCAACGCGTGGCGCCTCGGTGAGCTGGATTGAGCGAACCGCATGGCCCAGGAGCCCGGATCTGTCAATGTTGACTTGGGCCAACCAACGTAGAACACTGAAACTGGTGCCGAGCCGCGAAACCCCCGGGCTTCAACATTCAGCCGCCTAGAGCGGCCTACCGCCGAGAGGCGTATCCGGTTCGGCACCATTTTTCTGCCCAATTACTGTTTGCCCGTTTGCTTGCTGCCCAGCTACCGTCCTCCCATTTCGAAGGTGCAGTTACGGGCCGGTAGAGTTAGCGACAGTTGCGCGCCGGGGTCAAGTCACACGGCAGGCAATTCCCGCCCTGTTCTTATCCCGGAGACCGGTAACTGTGAAGCTGCGCCTTTTTCCCCAGGAGCCCGCCGGGCTGAACCTTTTATCGCAGATGGCGCAGCAAATTGTGCTGGCCAGTGCCACCCTGGCCGAAATCCTCGGTGTGCCCGCAGCCGAGCACGGCAAGCTCGTGGAGGACATGCACAACCACGAGGCCAAATCCGCTGAACTGCACTTCGCCCTTCTGACCCACATGCGCACCAGCTTCGTGAACCCCCTCCCCCGCGAAGACATGTATGCTCTGTCCCGCTACCTCAACGAGGCCATCGAGAAACTGGACGCTGCGGCGGAACTCGTGGCGCTGTACCGCCTGGAGCGGCTGCCAAAACGGGCAGCGGACCAGCTGGAAATCATCAGCCGGCAGGCCGAGCTCACCGTTGACGCTATGCGCCGGCTCGACAACCTGGATGACCTGGAGGATTACTGGATTGAAATCCTTCGCCTGGCCAAACGTGCTGAGCGGACGCACCGGGTCTGGGTGGCGGACATGATCAGGGACATGAAGTGGGCGCAGTACTCACGGAACCGTGATGTCGCCAACCAGCTGGTGGAAGTCACCAAGGACATGCGGCGCATCGCCACCCAGGTAGGCAGCATCATCGTCAAGGAATCCTGAGGTGACGGCAGTCGTCTTCGGCGCGGTGGTCCTGCTGGCAGCCGTGTTCGCGTTCGTCAACGGCTTCCGCGACGTCTCCACCTCGGTGGCGCTTGCCGTCCGGACCCGTGCCCTTACACCCAGCGTGGCGGTATTGCTGGCCGCCTTCTTCAACTTCCTCGGCGCCCTGCTCAGCGCGCTCCTGGCTGTGGCGATCAGCCAGACGTGGATCCACCTGCCCGAAGGGACGGACGGCCTCAGCATCCTGCTCGCCGGCCTGGGCAGCGCCACCGCGTGGGGCATCCTGCTGTGGTGGCGGGGCATACCTGCCTCGTCCACGCACGCCCTGGTGGGTGGCCTTGCCGGGGCCGGGCTCGCCAGCCTCGCACTGGGTGGCACCGGGGTAGGCGGGGTGGACCATTCACTGCTGTTCCAAGTGGTACTTCCGCTGCTGCTGTCGCCGCTGGTGGCCTACAGCGGCGCCTTTATGCTGGTTTACCCGGCTAACTGGGCCGCCCGCTACACCCAGCCCAACGTGGTCAACCAACGGTTCCGCCGGAGCCAGTCCATAGCTGCCGGGGCGGTGGCGTTTGGCCACGGCCTGCAGGACGGCCAGCGGATCAGCGCCGTCCTGATCCTCGCCCTGCTGGCAGCAGGCTATTCCGACGGCGGCACTATCCCCGCGTGGGTGGCGCTGCTTACCGCGGTAATGATCACCGCCGGCACCCTTTACGGGGGGTGGAGGATCTCCCATACGATCGGCTACAAAATCACCAAGATCGACCCGCTCCGTGGCTCCGTGGCTCAGATCTTCAGCGCCCTCATGCTGTTTGTGGGTGCCATCGGCCTGCAGTGGCCGCTTTCCACCACGCATACAGTAACTTCTGCCGTGCTGGGAGCGGGCGAAAACCAGAACTTTTCGGTGACCAACCGGAAGCTGGTGATCCGCATTGTGGCACTGTGGATCCTGACGCCGGCCGCCACTGCGGCATTGGCGTTTGTCCTGGCCCTGGCGCTGTCCCCCTTGGCCGGCTGAGTAAACCCACCCTTCAGGCTGCAGAGGGCACCATGGGCCGAAGCGGGTGCCGGGCAGGGACCCATGCTGTCCCTCGGGGAGGGGGGAGCCCCTCCTGCCCTGTACAGGCAGACCCGTGTGACGTAGATTCGAAAGTACGCCCCCAAGCGCTGCTGCCGGGGCTGACATCCGCCGCCGGGTGCAGGGCCGCGGATTAACGCTGCTGCAGCATATCGGCGGCCCGGATGCACAGCGCGGAAAAGAGCAGGCATCATGTCTAACTCGAATCCCCGGCATTCCCTGCCCCAGCCCCGGCACATGGAATGCGAGATCTGCGGGACGGAACATCATCTGACCATCCATGCCATCACGGCGATGGGAGCGGCCAACGGCGACCTGGTTACGGTGTCCTACACCTGCAATGACTGCCACAGGTTCCACGAACACCTTGCGTACGCAGAGGACGTGGCCGCGGCGCTGCACCAGGTGCGCTGGATGGCCAAGGTGATCATGTTCGGTGACGAGTACGTCCACTGCGGTTTCCCCATGGAGGAAGCCGAGTTCGAAATAGAACGCCTTTGCTACCGCACCAGCAACAGCAGTGGCGGACTCAGCGCCGTCTCGCTTCCCACCAGGGTCCTGCGCTGCCGGTGCGGCTTCCAGCTGGAAGTCCCGGAGTAGCCGCCTGGTTCAGCCGGCTGTGGGGCCACGGCCGCAGGGGTCCCCGGGCGAGCGTGCGAGCCTGGTTCAGCCGGCTGTGGGGCCACGGCCGCAGGGGTCCCCGGGCGAGCGTGCGAGCCTGGGGCGCGGCTGGGGATTATCCGAACCGGCCCGAGACGTAGTCCTCGGTTGCCTTCTGGCCAGGGTTGCTGAAGATGGTGTGGGTGTCGTCCACCTCGATAAGCTTGCCCGGCTTGCCGGTGCCCGCGATGTTGAAGAAGGCGGTCCGGTCCGAGACGCGGGCTGCCTGCTGCATGTTGTGGGTCACGATCACCACGGTGTATTGGTCCTTGAGCTCGTTGATCAGGTCCTCAATGGCCAGGGTGGAGATGGGATCCAGCGCGGAGCAGGGCTCATCCATCAGGATCACCTGAGGTTCCACAGCAATGGCCCGCGCGATGCAGAGCCTCTGCTGCTGGCCGCCGGAGAGGCCTGACCCGGGCTTGTCCAGGCGGTCCTTGACCTCGTTCCAAAGGTTGGCGCCCTTCAGCGAGCGTTCCACCAGGACGTCGGCCTCGCCCTTGGAGATTTTTTTGTTGTTTAGCTTGACGCCGGCCAGCACGTTGTCACGGATGGACATGGTGGGGAACGGGTTGGGCCGCTGGAAAACCATGCCGATCTGTGAGCGGACGGTCACGGGGTCCACGCCGGGGCCGTACAGGTTGTCGCCGTCGAGCAGGACGTCGCCCTCCACCCGGGCGCCGGGAAGCACCTCGTGCATGCGGTTCAGGGTCCGCAGGAAGGTGGACTTACCGCAGCCGGACGGACCGATGAACGCGGTAACGGATTTGGCCTCGATGTTGATGGTGACGTCTTCCACCGCGAGGAAATCGCCGTAGTACACGTTCAGGTCCTTGACGTCGATGCGCTTAGACATGGTGTTCCTTCACTGACTGGGTATGAATTGAAGTTTATGATCCGGGCCGTGTGACCGGAAGGAGCAGGCGCTCAGCGGCCTGTCTTGGGGGCGAAGATCCTGGCGATCAGCCGGGCGCCAAGGTTGAGGATCATCACCAGGATGATCAGCACCAGGGCGGCACCCCAGGCCCGCTGTGACGACGGGTCCGGGTTGGCCGGCGAGGTGGGGTTCAGGATCTGGGTGTAGATGAATGTGGGCAACGAGGCCATCCAGCCGCTGAACACGTTGGAGTTGATGCTGGTGGCGAAGCCTGCGGTGACCAGGATGGGGGCCGTCTCGCCGATAACGCGGGCGATCGCCAAGGTGACGCCGGACGCGATGCCGGATATCGCCGTCGGGATGACCACCTTGACGATGGTCCGCCACTTGCGCACGCCCAGGGCGTACGCCGCTTCACGGAGTTCGTTGGGAACGATCTTCAGCATCTCCTCGCTTGACCGCACCACCACGGGGATCATCAGCACGGAAAGCGCGACGGCGGCCACTGCACCGGTTTTAGTGCCGGGACCCACCACGGCGAAGAAGAAGGCCGCGGCGAAGAGTCCGGCCACGATGGAGGGGATGCCGGTCATTACGTCCACGAAGAAGGTGATGGCGCGGGCCAGCCGGCCGTCGCTGCCGTACTCCACGAGGTAGATGGCGGTCAGCAGGCCCACCGGCACCGAGATGATGGTGGCCAGCAGCGTGATCTGGATTGTACCCAGGAGCGCGTGGTAGATGCCGCCCAGCACGGGGGCACCTTCTTCCGCGGCCCGGTTGTCGAAAACGCCCGTGACGCCGTTCATGGAGTTGGTAAGGAATCCGGGAGTAAGAAGCCCGGGTACACCGTTGACCAGCACGGTCCAGATCACCGATAAGAGCGGAAGCAGGGCCACGAGGAAGGAACCCACTACGAGGCAGGTGGCCAGTTTGTCCTTTGCCTTGCGGGAACCCTCAACAACCGCGCTCCAGGACACCAGGCCGATGGCGAAAAGGAGCGCGGAGACAATGCCCCAGCCGAACACGTTGAAGCCCACCAGGGCGAGGATGGCGGCGCCAACGATAAGCGCGCCGGCCAGGGCCACGTAGGGCGCGTACTTGGGCAGCTGGCCCTTGGTGAGCGCCGAGCGCTTGCTGCGAACAGGGGTGAGCGTGGAGGTCATTTAGTTGGCTCCCGAGAATTCTTTGTGCCGGGTGATGATCCAGCGCGCGATCATGTTCACGGCCAGGGTGATGACGAACAGGACCAGGCCGGCGGCGATCAGTGTGCTGACCTTTAGCCCGCTTGCTTCCGGGAAATTCAGTGCAATCTCCGCCGCGATGGTCTGGTTGCCTGACTGGATGAGGCTGGCGGTCAACGCTCCGGAGGACAGGACCAGTGCTACGGCCATGGTTTCCCCGAGGGCACGGCCAAGACCCAGCATGACGGCGCTGATGATGCCCGGGCGGGCGAACGGCAGGACGGACATCTTGATCATTTCCCACCGCGTGGCTCCAAGGGCGAGCGCGGCTTCCTCATGCAGTTTGGGGGTCTGGAGGAATATCTCGCGGGAGAGCGACGTGATGATGGGCAGCACCATGACCGAAAGGACGATGCCGGCCGTGAGGATGGTCTTGCCGGTGGCTGAGGCCGGGCCCTGGAAGATGGGCAACCAACCCATGTTGGCCGCGAGCCAGTTGTAGGCCGGGGAGATCTCCTTGGCCAGAAACGCGGCACCCCAGGCGCCATAGACCACGGACGGGATGGCAGCCAGCAGGTCAACAACGTAGCCCAGCCCGGATGCGAGGCCGCGCGGAGCGAAGTGTGAAATGAACAGCGCGACGCCGATGGCAACGGGCGTGGCGATCACCAGTGCGATCACGGCTGCAATAAGGGTGCCCATTACGATGGGCCAGATGTAGGCGAAGAAGCCTTCGCCGCCCTGGATCTCGGCAGACGGCGCGGTCAGCGCCGGAATCGCCTGGACCACCAGGAAGAGTGCGACGCCGAAAAGGACGGCGAGAATAAGGCAGCCGGCGGCCAGCGCGGCACTCGAAAAGATTTTGTCCCCGGCGCGGCCGGCGCCCCGGGTGCTGGTCAGGGAGGTGGCGGTCATTCGACGGCCCTTCGATCGATTGCTGGGAGGGGAAGGCGGCGACTAAAACCAAGTTCCCCGCACTGCCTCTCGGCAGGCGGGGAACCCGGATTCAGAGCGGTGATTAGGACTTGACCTTGATGGACTCGACAGCCGCGGCGGCCTTCTCGGCCAGGGCCGGGGAGAGCGGTGCGGACTTGGCGGAATCCGCGGCGGCCTGCTGGCCTTCCTCGGAGACTACGTAGTTTTCAAAGGCCTTGACCAGGTCAACAGTTTCCTGCTTGTCATAGGCGCTGCAGACCACGTGGTAGGAAACGAGGACCACCGGGTAGGCACCGGCGGCGGTGGTCTTGCGGTCCAGCTTGATGGCCACGTCGTTGGCGGAGCGGCCTTCAACCGGGCTGCCGGCCTCGACTGCCTTGGCAGCTGCTTCGGCGGAGATCTTGACGTATTCCTCGCCTACCTTGATGGAGGCGGTGCCGAGGGCGCCGCCAACAGCGGAGTCGTCAGCGTACGTTACGGCACCGGGGGTGTCGGTAACGGTCTTGACCACACCGGAGGTGCCCTTGGCGTTCTCGCCCTGCAGAGTTGCGGGCCAGACGCCTGCCGACTTGTCGGTCCAGACCTCAGGAGCTGCGGAAGCCAGGTAGTCGGTGAAGTTGGTGGTGGTGCCGGAGTCATCCGAACGGTTCACCGGGGTGACCTTGAGGTCGGGGAGCTCCACGCCCTCGTTCAGGGCGGCGATGGCGGGATCGTTCCAGTTGGCGATTTCGCCCCGGAAGATCTTGGCCACGGTAGCGGCGTCGAGCTTCAGCTCGGTGATGCCGGGAAGGTTGAAAGCCACGGCGATCGGGGAAATGTAGACGGGGATGTTGATGGCTCCGTCGGGACCGCAGACGGCCTTGGAGCTCTCAAACTCTTCGTCCTTGAGGTAGGCGTCCGAACCGGCGAACTGTGCCGAGCCGTCAACGATGGCCTTGCGGCCTGCGCCGGAGCCGTCCGGGGAGTACTGCACGGTGGCGCCGGAGTTAGCGGACGCGAAACCGGCCTTCCATGCGTCCATGGCTGCACCGGTGGAGGAAGCGCCGATGCCGGTGAGGGTGCCGGTTACCTTGGGGCCGGCGGACGTCTGGCCGCCGGCGGGCGCGGTGCCCGTGGCGTTGTCTGAACCGCAGGAGGTGAGCGCGAGAGCGCCGGCTGCGATAACAGCGATAGCCGCGTGGCGGCCGAAGCGGAGTGCCTTCACTGAATGTACCCCTTCCAGGGTCTCAATTGCGGGCAGGGCCGGAGACGCCCTGCAGCGCGATGCGTACGTTTTGTACCTTCATCGAAGTTAGGGGCCGCAGGTAACAGGATTGGCTGTCCAAAGTGAACGGAACATTAACGGCGGCGGGATATCGGCTTACAAGTGCCGGGTTCCCATTGCGCAGATCACAGGTCCGGCCGTAGTGCGGAGGCTGTCAAGGTCCGGGCAACAAATAGACTGGACGGCATGGCCCCAGCAGCAGGACTCTCAGCAGGCAGGCGGTTCCTGCACGGCCGTATCCGCACCGGCCTGATCCGCAGCCGAAACTCGCTGGTGCCTGCCATCCAGATGACCGTCTGCGCTGTGGGTGCCTATGCCTTCGCCGAGTATGTACTGGGCCATTCCGGGCCCCTGTTCGCAGCCACGTCCTCTCTGATTGCCCTTGGCTTCTCCCGGGAGCCGCGGCTGCGGCGGGTGGTGGAGGTGGGACTTGGCTGCACCATTGGCATAGCCGTGGGTGACCTCCTCCTGCACTGGCTGGGCGGCGGTATCTGGCAGGCCGCCGTCGTCCTTCTTTTCTCCATCCTGCTGGCCCGCTTCCTGGACAGCGGCACGATCTTCACCACCCAACTGGGGCTGCAGTCGCTGCTGGTGGTCCTGCTGCCCGCACCGGCTGGCGGGCCGTTCACGAGGAGCATAGACGCCGTGGTGGGCGGCCTCTGCGCACTGCTCGTCACCATCCTCATCCCCAAGGACCCACGGCGGGAGCCGCGGAAAGACGTCCAGAAGCTGCTGCACGAGCTGGCCGAGGTGTTGCGTGAGTGCGGGGAGGCGCTCGTCCGGAGTGATTCCACCCAGGCCTGGCACGCACTTATCAGGGGCCGGAACTGCCAGCCGTTGGTGGACGGGATGCGCCAGTCACTCCGCGCGTCCGGCGAGGTGGCCACCCTGGCCCCCGCCTACAGACGGCACCGGGAAGAACTGGACCGGCTCAAACAGTCGCTGGATTTCATTGACCTTGCACTTAGGAACAGCCGGGTTTTCGCGCGGCGCCTTACCAGCGCCATCAACCATGCCGCGCTTTCGGACGAGGCGACGGAGAACATCGCGGAGGTGCTGCAGGAGACCGCTGCCGCCATTGACGAGCTGTCGCTGGGCTTGGCGGAAACGCACGACGGCGTCCGCCGCGCCCACCTGCGGACGGCCCGCCGGGACCTAAGCGAGATTGCCCTGCGCCTGCACCCCAAGCTGCTGGAGGTGCAGAGGCTGGAAGGGGAAACGGTGGTGATGCTGTACCGGCCGCTGATGGTGGACCTGCTGGAGGCCACCGGCATGGACGCGCGCGAGGCCAGGGACGTGCTGCCCGCGCTTTAGGAAACGCCCGGGCTGGAGTCGTTCGCGTACCGCAGGCCGAGCTGCTCCCGGGCCTCGTCCAGCAGCTCCATCACCTTTACCGTTTTGCTCCAGGGCATCAACGGGCTCTCCTGCAGGCCGGCCCGGATGCAGCGTGCCGTCTCGCGCAGTTCGTGGATGAAACCCTCGGTTGGCTCGGGGAACTCCTCTGCCCGGATTTCGCCGTTCAGGCCGCATACTTCGAGCATCCGCGGGTTGTACAGCGGTGAACCGGTCCTGATCCAGCCTGCGATTCCGCTGATGGTGACCATTCCCGGCCCGGCGGCCTGGATCGAGGAGGTCAGCTGCGCGGAAGCTCCTTCCGGGTACTCAAGGGCGATGGTGTTCTGGACGTCCACGCCGTCCTGGTTCAGGTGGCCCCTCGCCGTCAGCTTCTCCGGGAACCCCAGCGCCGCGATGGCCCAGGTCAACGGGTAGACCGCGAGGTCCAGCAGTGCACCGCCGCCGGCCGCCGGATCCCAGAGCCTGTCCCGGGGGTCATAGGCAGCCGGAAAGCCAAGGTCGGCCTGGAGCCAGCAGACCCTGCCGATCTCCCCGCTGCCGATCAGTTCCAGGGTCCGGCGCATGGCGGGCAGGAAACGC
Organism: Arthrobacter sp. sptzw42; assembly: GCF_059089685.1. Lineage (NCBI taxonomy): Bacteria > Bacillati > Actinomycetota > Actinomycetes > Micrococcales > Micrococcaceae > Arthrobacter > Arthrobacter sp. sptzw42. Next base: position 176,198 of record NZ_JBNHEX010000007.1, on the reverse strand, counting down.
GTCCACACCGCCTCCATCAGGAAAAGCCCCCGTTCACCCGCCAAGCGGACCAGCTCACGGGCCTCCCGGGCGTTGATGGTGAAGGGCTTCTCGCACAGGACGTGCTTCCCGGCTTCGAGGGCTGCGCGGGCAACCTCGAAGTGCTGCGCGTGCGGCGTGGCGACATACACCACGTCTACCTTGGGGTCCGCGAAGAGCTGCCTGTATCCGGGTTCGGAGGGGCCGTCGTGGTAGCTGGCGGCAAAGCCGTACTCCTCCGCGAATGCCTCCGCCGAGGCTTTGCTGCGCGAGCTCACGGCATAAAGCTCGGCGTCCTCGAGGAAGGCAAGGTCGCGGGTGACCTTGTGCGCGATCCGTCCTGTTGCCACAACACCCCAGCGAAGGGAGCGGTTAGTGTCCGTGTTGGCGCCGGGCCCGGTGGCATCCATCACGCCGACTCGCGGATCACCAGTGACGTGGGAATCTGCGTCACCCGTTCGGCGTCCTTGCCCTCAATCAGGTCCACTAGAATTTCGGCCATTTTCTTTCCCATCTCAATAATCGGGTACCGCGGGCTTTATTTTACGTGGTCCCGATTTTTCCAATGGGCAGCGGCGGTCTCCCTCCCCTCCGGGGTGGCCAAGGGATGTCAGGGCCCGCCACTAGGGTTGATCCCATGGCAACAAAGACTTCCCGGGCGTCCAAAGCGCCCGCCTACAAATGCGCCGAGTGCGGCTGGACCACCGTCAAATGGGTCGGCCGGTGCGGCGAGTGCCAGGCATGGGGCACCGTCGAGGAAGCCGGCACCGCCGTTGCACGTACCACGGCGGCGGCAACAGTTGCGGAGCCCGCCCGCCGGATTGCCGAGGTGGACGCAACCACTGCTGCGTTCCTGCCCACCGGCGTGGACGAGCTGGACCGGGTATTGGGCGGCGGGCTGGTGCCGGGCGCTGTCATCCTGCTCGCTGGTGAGCCTGGCGTGGGCAAGTCAACGCTGCTGCTTGATGTCGCTGCGAAGTTTGCCCGGACGGCGCAGGACGTGCTGTACGTGACCGGGGAGGAATCGGCGGCCCAGGTGAAGCTCCGTGCCGAGCGGATCGACGCCGTGGCTGAATCGCTGTACCTTTCCGCTGAGACGGATCTGGGCCAGGCGCTGGGTCAGGTCGAGAAGATCGAGCCCCGCCTCCTGATTGTGGACTCCGTGCAGACCCTCAGCAGTGCCGATGTGGACGGCAGCGCCGGCGGTGTTTCGCAGGTCCGTGAAGTTGCCGCGTCCATCATTGCCGCGGCCAAGCGGAGGAACATGACCACCCTGCTGGTGGGCCACGTGACCAAAGACGGCTCCATCGCCGGGCCGCGGCTGCTGGAGCACCTGGTGGACGTGGTGTGCCAGTTCGAGGGCGAACGCCACTCCCGGCTTCGGCTGCTCCGTGCCGTCAAGAACCGCTACGGACCAACGGACGACGTCGGCTGCTTCGACCTGAACGAAAACGGCATCGAAGGTCTCGCCGATCCCAGCGGGCTGTTTGTCAGCCGCACCAAGGAGCCGGTCTCCGGCACCTGCATTACGGTAACGATGGAAGGCCGGCGGCCCCTGCTGGCCGAGGTGCAGTCACTGCTCGCCGAAAGCCCCAACTCGCAGCCGCGGCGGGCCACCAGCGGCCTGGACAGCTCCCGCGTCTCCATGCTGCTGGCTGTCCTGCAGCAGCGTGCCGGCACCCTGCTGCACAAGGACGATTCGTACGTGGCCACGGTGGGGGGCGTGAAGCTGAGTGAGCCGGCGACGGACCTGGCTGTTGCCCTTGCGGTGGCTTCGGCAAAGGCCCGCAAACCGCTGCCCATCCGGCTGATCGCTTTCGGCGAGGTGGGCCTCGCGGGCGAGGTCCGGCCTGTCCCCGGCATCAACCAGCGCATCCAGGAAGCCCACCGGCTGGGGTTCACCCACGCCGTTGTGCCCGCCAGCCACGCCGGGCCGGGTCCGGTGCCGGCCGGTTTCTCGGTCCGCGAAGTGGAGCACTTGACGGAGGCCCTGAGCCTGTTGATCGGCTAGCGCCGGATGGTCAGGCTAGCGGTGCTCCGGCAAGGGGTCCGGGTCGTCGCTGTGGGTGTTGAAAAGCCAGCCGGATACGTCGCTGCGCAGCACCAGGAGCGGGCCGCCGGTAGCGCTGACGTTTCCGGTGGGAACGTAGTAGCCGCGGCCAGCACCGGGTCCGCCGGCGGCACGGTCCAAGGCGTCAACCAGGTATCGCGGCAGGTGTCCCTGCGGCCCGAGGGTGCGGAGTTCATCCAGTTCATCCGGCGTGAGCCGTCCCAAAACCTCGGCTATGTTGGCCATGACGGGGTCCCTTCGAGCAGAGTGCCTAGGGGAATAACCTAAAGCAGCGCCGTGAACTGCAGGTTAACGTTGAAGGGCGGTTTCCGATCGTTTTGAAATCTTCAGCAGGTGGAGGACAGGTGCCGGTTTTCAGCGCAGGGATTCTGCTGTACAGGAGGACAGACCCGGGCGGCCTGGAAGTCTGGATAGCCCACATGGGCGGACCGTTTTGGGCGCGCAAGGACGCCCATGCCTGGTCCATCCCTAAGGGTGAATATGGCGGGGACGAGGATCCGCTGGCTGCTGCCCTGCGGGAGTTTGCCGAAGAGATGGGCTCCCCTGCCCCGCCCGCGGACTACCGGCAACTCGGACAGTTCCGGCAGCCGTCCGGCAAGATCATCACGGTTTTCACCGCGGAGCAGGACTTCCAGCCGGCAAGGATCGTCAGCAACACGTTCCCGCTGGAGTGGCCCAAGGGTTCAGGCCGGATCCAGCACTTTCCGGAGATCGACGACGCCCGCTGGTTTACGGAGGCCGAAGCGCGCCTCAAGCTGGTGAAGGGCCAGCTGCAGGTCCTCGACGCACTCACTGAAAAGATCCGCCGTCAGACGTGAGGAAGCCGGGCCAGAGGGGTACTGGCGGTCTTTACTTCGTCTGAGGCATGTGCCGGAACACCATCAGGCTGTAACGCGCTCCCGGATTCCGGCTGCTTTGGCCGGTGCAATTCTCCGGACGGACACATCGTCGCCGAAACAAACCATCGTCCTGCCTGCGCCATCGTTGCGGATTATCCAGAACACGCTGCGGTTTGCGGTGATCATATCGATGGTTCCGGACATCGCTGGCCTACCGGCAGTACGCACCTCGACCTGGTCGTTCCTGCACAGTTTGGACCAGTCCGGGACCGGCGCGGGTGCCGGCAGTGAGATGAAGCGGAGCGAGTTGCGTTTGTACATGGCCTGCTGCTACCAGCGTGGGCTTTTGAGGACGTACTCAGGATTGATGCGCTGCATGTAGCCCGTATCGTCGCGTCCGGTAAGGCCGCATTCAAGGTATTGCCGGTGGAGCTTTTCGAGCCCGTCCTGGTCCAGCTCGATACCGAGGCCAGGGGCGGTCGGGACGGGGACCGCCCCGTCCACGAAGCGCAAGGCCCCCGGCCTGATGACGTCCTCGTCTTCGTCCTTCCAGGGCCAATGGGTGTCGCAGGCGTAGTCCAGGTTCGGCGTGGTCGCCGCCAGATGCACCATGGCGGCCAGGCTGATTCCCAGGTGGGAGTTCGAGTGCATTGAGAGGCCGAGCCCGAAGGTTTCCGTAATGCCTGCAAGGGAATGTGACCGGCGAAGCCCGCCCCAGAAGTGGTGGTCCGAAAGTATGACGTCCACGGCGCCGGCAGTTACGGATGCGGGAATATCGGAAAAGCTTACGACGCACATGTTGGTTGCCAGCGGCATCGGGACGCTGCGGCGCACTTCGGCCATGCCTTCTATACCGGGGGTCGGGTCCTCGAGGTACTCGAGGACCCCATCAAGGGCCTTGCCCACTTCGATGGACGTGGGCACCGACCAGGCAGCGTTGGGATCGAGACGGAGCGGCAAGTCGGGGAATTCGTCGCGTAAGGCCTGGATGGCCGCAACTTCCTGCTCAGGGTGGAACACGCCGCCCTTGAGCTTAAGGGCGGTGAAGCCGTATTCGCGCACCATGCGTGATGCCTGCTTCACCACTCCTTCCGGGTCCAGGGCTGCGCCCCAGGAGTCGTCGTCCTGACCGGGGTGGCCCGCCCACTTGTAGAAGAGGTATCCGCTGAAAGGAATTGCTTCCCTGACGGCACCGCCAAGCAGGTCACTGACGGGCCGGCTGAGGATTTTCCCTTGGACGTCCAAGGCTGCGACGTCGAAGGGAGACAGCACGCGGTCTGCCGTCCTTGAGCCTGTCACCATTCCGCTCATACCGTGTCCGCCCTGGATGGTGTCCTCGGCCAGAGCTCGGGCAATTCTGCTTCCAAGCAAGTTGATGTTGAAGACATCGGCGCCGATGATGGCGTCAGCTGCGAGGCGGAGCCGTGCGAGGTGGCCTGCGTCGCCGTAGGTTTCCCCCAGCCCTGTTATGCCGGCATCGGTGTGGAGCTGGATGATGGCGCGGAGCGCGAAAGGCTCGTGTACGCCTACGGCGTTGAGAAGCGGAGGGTCCTTGAATGCGACGGGCGTGATGGTGACACCCGTGACCATGACCTGGGCGAGGTTGTCTTGAAGTTCGGTGTGTGGCACGGAATCACTTTCTATGGGGACAGCGGTGGCTGGGGACCTGAAGTGATCTTAGGCACTACTGCCGATACGCGTCCAAGTCCATTTTGGACATGAAAAATACTTTCAAGGTATTGAAGGGCTGATCAGGCGAGGAGCCCGCCCAGGCCGCGGACGATCTGCAGGGTGATGTCCGCGGTAGCGCGGAGAGCGGCAACTATCTCTTTCTCATAGGCGGGATTGAGCCGTTCAACAGGCACCGAACAGCTGAGCGCATCAGCGACGTCGTTCCTGATGGGCAATGGGATCCCGAAGCAGCGCAGTCCCGGCGTGTTTTCCTCGTCGTCAATGGAGTATCCCCGCGTCCGGGTAGCTTCAAGGTCCTTGCGCAGGTCCTCCCGGGAGGTGATGGTCGCAGGTGTCAGGGCAGCCAGGGTGGGAGGCAGGTGCTGCTCGAGTTCCTCGTCGCTGAACTGCGCCAGGACGGCTTTGCCCAGGGAGGTCGAGTAGGCGGGCAGGCGGCGTCCCACCCGGTTCTGGACCCGGGCGTAGGAAGAGGACTGGTGTGTGGCCAGGTACACCATGTCTGTGTGGTCAAGGCGCCCGTAATGGACAGTCTCATTCAATTGCCGGCTGACCTGCTCCACGTGCGGCTGGACCACCCGCAGCAACGGATCCGTGTCCAGGTACGTCGTACCTGCCAACAGGGCACGGATGCCAATGCTGTACAGCGAACGCGTGGAATCACTGCGCACCCAGCCGAGGTCCGTCAAAGTACGAAGAAGTGCATAGGTACTGCTGCGGGGCGCCTCCAATGCGTCGCAGAGCTCCCGGACCGTAACAGGTTCATTGCCCCTTGCCGCCAGCAGTTCAAGAACCTCAACGGTGCGGGCGGCGGACTTCACTCCACGCACGCCACTACTGGTCATATCGGCTATTGCCGGTTGTTGCTGGTTCATGCAGATCTTCCTTGATCCGGCCCACGGCCTTGACAGAGACGTTCTTTCTAGTCAATTATGAGTTCCATCACGATCTTCTGTCTACATATATAGACAGGCGCTACGAAAATCGCTTCGCGGTTAGCGGGTTACCCCCTCCCGCAGGTAGCAACCCTTCCACACAATTAAACCGAAACGGCCTTCTTCCCGTCGGCCCCCAACAGAGGAAAGCTCAACGATGAACTCCCTGAAGCCCACGCTTACTGCCATCACCGGCCTTGGCATCCTGTCCCTCGTTCTCACCGGCTGCGGTGGGGTCCAGACCGGAACCGGAGGAGCCGGGGCGGGCGGTGAAAACTTCCCCACCAAATCCGTCAATCTCACGGCTCCCTCCAGTGCAGGCGGCAGCACCGACCTGATCTCCCGGGCATTGGCGTCCTCTTTGGAGGAACCCCTCGGCAAGAGCGTCGTGGTGGAGAACAAGCCCGGCGCCAACACCGCAGTCGGCACCAAAGAGGTTCTGAACTCCAAGGCAGACGGCTACAGCACCGTGCTGGCCGCCGAGTCCCTGTTCGCCATCACCCCGCTCTTTGTTGAAGATCCGGACGCTTTGACTATGGACAAGATGACCGTCGTCGCCCCGGTGTCCGAGGAAGAGTATGTTCTGGTGGTCAACAAGGACGCCGGCGTCAGCTCGCTCGCCGACCTGCTGGCCAAGGACAACATCAAGTACGCGACCTCCGGCGCGGGTACCGGCGGCCAGTTCGGGCAGGCTGCGCTGTTCGCGCTGGCGGGTAAAAAGGCCACCGACGTCCCGTTCGACGGCGGTTCCGCTGCCGTCACGGCCGTCCTGGGCAATCACGCCGACGCCGTCGCCACCCAGCTCGCTGAGGTCAAGCCACAGATTGACGCCGGGAAGCTCGTCCCCCTGGCAGTCTTCTCCCCGGAACGCAGTGAGTACTTCCCCGATGTCCCCACCGCGAAAGAGTCAGGGTACGACATCTCAGTCGTGCAGCGCCGCTGGCTTGCCGTCCCCAAGGAAACACCCCAGGACGTTGTGAGCAAGCTGACCGAGTCTGTGGAAACCGCCAAGGAGTCTGACAAGTTCCAGGAATTCCTGAAGACAAGCCTCATCGGTGAGTGGGACGGCCAGCCTGCCGACGTCAACACCACTGTAGAAGCTGATACCAAGACCTTCACTGACCTGGCCAAGGAGTTTGGCATCGGAGCCACTAAATGAGCACTTCCGCTGCTCACCGCGGGGAATCAGCAAGTGACTTTGAGGTAGAAGAGCAGGCTGAGCGCGGCGGAGTCATGACCGCCGCGCTCGGCGCGCTCGTCCCGCTTGCCCTTGGGGTATTTGGCCTGATTGTCGCCTTCGGCCTTGGCATCGGCTCCCTCAGCGCCCCCGGGGCCGGGCTTTGGCCACTGGTCATATCCCTGGTCATGATCACGGCCGCCGGAACCGCCCTGGTCCGCGCCAAGCATGACGAGGACGTCGAAGCGTTCGACGGCGGCATCCTCACCGTCGCTTTAAGCGTTGGCAGCCTGCTGGCATACGCCGCGTTGCTTCCGTTGGTCGGATTCGAAATTCCTACCGTCCTGCTTCTTTTCTTCTGGATCAAGATCCTGGGGAAGGAGGGCTGGCGCCCCGCAGTCACGGTGTCCATCATTGCCACCGTTGTGGTCTACGTGCTCTTCATCCTTCTCCTGGCCGTTCCCATCCCCCACCTTTTCTAGGAAACGTCTCCCCACATGGATATCATCAACGACGCCATCGGCGGCTTCGACGTGGTGCTGCAGCCGGGCAACCTGCTGTTTTGCCTGGTCGGCGTCACCCTTGGCATGCTTATCGGTGTACTGCCCGGGCTGGGGCCGGCAGCAACCATCGCCATCCTGCTCCCGCTGACCTACACCATGGAACCGGCCAGTGCCATCATCCTGCTCGCGGGCATCTTCTACGGTGCCCAGTACGGCGGGACCATCACCTCGGTCCTCCTGCGCCTGCCCGGCGAAGCTTCAAGCGTTGTGACAGCCCTCGACGGCTACCAAATGGCCCGGCAGGGGCGGGCCGGCGCTGCATTGGGAATCGCAGCAGTAGGGTCCTTCATCGGCGGCACCATAGCCATCGTCGGACTAACCTTCCTGGCCCCCCTGGTGGCCAGCTTCGCGCTGGACTTCGGCCCGGCCGAGTACAGCCTGCTGGCCATGCTCGGTATTTTGCTGGTCTCCTCCCTGGGCAACGGTTCGGCCCGGAAGGCAGCCGTCTCCGCCACCATCGGCCTCCTTCTGGCTACTGTGGGCCGGGACCCGGTCACGGGCGTCAGCCGGTTCACTTTCGGCTCGGACAACCTGGCAGACGGCATCGACTTCGTTATCATTGCCATGGGTCTGTTCGGCGTCGGCGAAATTCTGTACAACATGGCCACGCCCCCATCGGCATCATCGGTAACTCCCAAGTTCAAGCGGGCCCTGCCCACGGGCAGCGACCTGAAGCAGTCCTCAGGTGCCATCGCCCGTGGTTCCGTCTCCGGCTTCGCGCTGGGCATCCTGCCGGGCGGCGGAGCCACCATCGCCTCGCTGGTCGCCTACGCCACCGAAAAGAAGTTCTCCCGGAACCCAGAGCGCTTCGGGCGCGGGGCCATCCAGGGTGTTGCAGGGCCCGAGACTGCGAACAACGCGGCAGCAACCAGCTCCTTCATCCCGCTCCTGACCCTCGGCATTCCCGCCAACGGAACTATGGCCATCATGTTCGGCGCGCTCCTGTTGCAGGGCATCACGCCGGGACCGAGCCTGATCAACGATCACCCGGATATCTTCTGGGGCGTCATCGATTCCATGTACATCGGCAACGTCTTCCTGCTCCTGCTGTCGATCCCGCTGATTGGCATCTTCGTCAAGCTGTTGTCGGTAAAAGCAACCATCCTCAACCCGTTGACCGTCCTCATCACCATGATTGGCGTGTACACCGTGCGGAACAGCGTCTTTGACATGTTCCTGGTTATCATCTTCGGCGTTGTGGGCTACCTGATGAAGAAGCTGGGATTTCCCCCGGGCCCGCTCGTCCTCGCCTTCGTACTTGGAGGGCTGCTGGAAACGTCCTTCCGCCAGGCCATCCGGCTCTCCGAAGGCAGCCTCGGAATCTTCGTTTCAAGCCCCATTTCAATCACCTTGGCCGTTACTATCCTTATTGCCCTCGCTGCTGCCCCCGTAATGACCTGGGTTTTGCGTCGCCAGCAAGCCAAAACTGAGGCCGTCCTGCACACGCATGGCCGAGGATTCGAAGACTGACCTGCCCGGAAAACCACAACTCGAACGGAAGTTGCTATGTCCATCGTCTTAGGATTCATCCCCAATGAACGCGGTGAAGCCGCCTTTGCCAAGGCGTTGTCCCTGGCCTCACAGCTCAATGAGAAACTCGTCATCATCAACAGCAGCAGCCGCCATTCGCACACCGACCCGAAGCTTGCCTCGGATCCGGACCTCGACGCACTCGTGGCCCGCGCGGCCCGTGCCGGTGTCGCCGCGCGGATCGAAAGGGATGCCCATGAAGACGGCCCGGATGCCCTCATCGAGGCTTCAACGGCTGAGGACACCGAAATGATCGTCATCGGTATCCGCAAGCGCTCCCAGGTCGGCAAGCTGCTTCTGGGAAGCGATGCCCAACGCATTCTCCTTGAAGCCAGTTGCCCGGTTCTTGCAGTGAAGGCCTGACCGGCGCAGCTCTGGAAAAGCGCCGAAAGGGCAGGCAATCAGGCAACCGGCGGTAGCATGCCTTTCACTTGGATTACTTACGCCAAAGAGACTGCGAAGGGTTAAATGTTTACCTTTGATCAGCTGGCCGGCTTCATCGCCGTCGCTGAAGAACTGCACTTTGGCCGCGCCGCCGAACGCCTGGAAATGACCCAGCCCCCGCTGAGCCGGCTGATCCAGAAACTGGAAAAGATTGTGGGAACCAGTCTTTTCGAACGAACCAACAGAAACGTGCAACTGACTCCCGCAGGCATGGCCTTCCTGGACGAAGCCAGGCGCCTCATGGCACTGGCGGAACGGGCGCCTACCGCTGCCCGAAGAATAGCTTCCGGCCGCTCCGGCTACCTGCGCATCGGCTTCACCGCCGCAAGCGCATTGAACGTTCTGGGGCCACTGCTGGGGGAGACCAGCCGCCTCCTGCCCGATGTCGACGTCGAACTCCTGGAGCTGGTCTCGGGCAAGCAAATCAGCGGCCTGCTGACCGGAGAGCTGGACATGGGCCTGGCCCGTCCGCCGTTCGATGAAGAAACTTTTGACTCCCGGCTGCTCTTCAGCGAGTCCATGCTGCTCGCTGTACCCTCGGGCCACCGGCTCACAGGCCTGGGCCGGGACCTCAGTCATGAGGACTTCAAAAATGAGCCGCTTATCATGCACTCACCAACAGAAGCGCGGTACTTTTACGACCTCGTGGTCCGGATGTTTCCGATCAGGCACGGGAACGTCGTCCATGTCGTCAGCCAGATTGTCACCATGGTCTCCCTCGTTGCTGCCAAGCGGGGCGTGGCGCTTGTTCCCGCGTCCGCCGCGCAATTGAACATCGAGGGCGTCAGGTACCTGCCACTCTCAAGCCAGGGTAATAACCTGGTGGAACTGCACGCCATCTGGATTAAGAGCGCGGAAAACCCGGCGCTGCGAAGGCTTTTAAAGGAGTTGGACTTCTCCGCTGAAAGCTCGAACCTCAGCAAGTAACACCAATAATGCTTTGCGGGCATCATTGGATACCAGAAAACTCTTGGACAGGCATCACACAGCCTGCCTACTCTAGACACAACACCATCACGCCCACAGCGGCATTACCCAGAGGACACAAACCGTGGCAAAGTACTCACCCCAGGAACTGGCGGACACTCTCAAGGAAGGCCTGCTGTCCTTCCCCGTGACCTCGTTCGATGCAGAGCTGCAGTTCGATGAAGAGAACTACCGCAAGCACCTGGCCTGGCAGGCAAGCTTCCCCGTTGCGGGCCTCTTCGCCGCCGGCGGCACCGGAGAGGGCTTCTCCCTGTCCGCAGCCGAGTCCGAGCGCGTCGTCCGCACCGCCGTGGAGGAAGTGGGCGGCCAGGTTCCCGTCCTCGCCTCTGCCGGCGGATCCACTGTCCAGGCCATCGAGAACGCCAAGGCTGCCGAAGCAGCGGGCGCCGAAGGCATCCTCCTGCTGCCCCCGTACCTCACCGAAGCCGACCAGGGAGGGCTCATCGAGCACGTCAGCGCTGTCTGCAGCGCCACTTCCCTCGGCGTGATCATCTACAACCGTGCCAACGCCATCTACAAGGACACCACGGTGGCCGCGCTTGCCCACCGGCACGAGAACCTCATCGGTTTCAAGGACGGCGTGGGTGACCTCGAGCACGATGCCCGCGTCTACGCCAAGCTCGGCGACCGGCTCTTCTACCTCGGCGGCCTCCCCACTGCCGAGACCTTCGCCCTGCCGCTGCTGCAGCTGGGCATGAGCACCTACTCCAGCGCCATGTACAACTTCGTGCCGCAGTTCGCCCTGGATTTCTACCAGGACGTGCGGAACAACGACCGCGTAGCCGTCAACAAGAAGCTCAATGACTTCGTCATCCCGTACCTGGACATCCGCGACCGGGTCAAGGGTTACTCTGTCTCCATCGTCAAGGGCGGCCTTGACGCTGTCGGCCGCTCCGCCGGCCCGGTCCGCCCGCCGCTGCAGAACCTCGCTGAGCAGGACCTCGCAGACCTCAAAGCCCTCATCGCCACCGTCTCCTGATCCACCACCTCTCATAGGAGGAACCATCGTGACCCTCACCGGACACTCCCTGATCGCCGGACAAACCGTTATCGGCGAAGGAAAAACAGCCCACGGCTACAACCCCGCCACCAACGGGCAGCTCGACCCCGCCTATTCGCTCCTGACCGAGGACCAGCTCAAGGCAGCCACCGCAGCGGCCGCCGCCGCGTACCCGTCCTTCTCGACCCTCGACCCGGAATCCCACGCGGGGTTCCTCGAGGCCATCGCGGACAACATCGAAGCCATCGGCGAGGAACTGATCATCCGTGCAAGCCAGGAAACCGGCCTCCCGGCTGCCCGGCTCCAGGGCGAACGGGCGCGCACCACCGGCCAGCTGCGGCTCTTCGCAACAGTTGTCCGTACGGGTGACTTCCGCGGCGTTCGCATCGACCCCGCCATCCCGGACCGCACCCCGCTGCCCCGGGCAGACATCCGGCAGCGCCAGATCCCCCTCGGACCGGTGGCAGTGTTCGGTGCCAGCAACTTCCCGTTCGCCTTCTCCACCGCCGGTGGCGACACCGCGTCAGCCCTGGCTGCCGGTTGCCCGGTAGTTTTCAAGGCCCACAACGCCCACCCGGGCACCGGTGAACTCGTCGGCCAGGCCGTCGTCAAGGCCGTCAAGGACTTCGGCCTGCACCCGGGAGTGTTTTCCCTGATCTACGGACCGGGCGCCAGCATCGGCCAGGACCTCGTCGCCGACCCCGCCATCAAGGCCGTCGGCTTCACCGGCTCCCAGGCCGCGGGCATAGCACTCATGAAAACCGCCGCTGCCCGCCGCGAGCCCATTCCCGTCTATGCGGAAATGTCCTCGCTGAACCCGGTCTTCGTCTTCGAAGGTGCCCTGAGCGGCTCCGCGGAACAGATTGAGGCCTTGGCCCAGCAGTACGTCACCGCCGTCACCGGCAGTTCTGGTCAGCTCTGCACCTCGCCCGGCCTGCTGTTCGCCCCCAAAGGTGAGGCAGGGGACAAACTCGCAGCCGCCGTCGCCCGTGCCGTGGCCGCCTGCGCCGGCCAGACCATGCTGACCGAAGGCATCGCCGGCTCCTGGAACGCAGGCACCGAAGCACTCGGAAACGCCGCAGGTGTGGACCTCATTGGCAAGGGCCTGGAGGGTGCAACGAAAAACGCGCCCGCTCCCACCATCTTCGGCACGCAGGTCAAGGACTTCGTGACCAACCACGTCCTCCACGAGGAAATCTTCGGTGCTGCCAGCCTGGTCATCCGCTACGCCAGCTCGGAGGACCTGATCGAGGCCATCAGCGGACTCGAAGGCCAGCTGACAGCATCGCTGCATCTCACCGAAGAGGACTACCCGACGGCGGCACCCCTGATCCCGGCGTTGGAGCAGAAAGTAGGCCGCATCATCATCAACGGCTGGCCCACCGGCGTCGAGGTAGGCCACGCCATGGTTCACGGCGGCCCCTTCCCCGCCACCTCCGACAGCCGCACCACCTCCGTTGGAACCCTCGCCATCAACCGCTTCCTGCGCCCCGTCGCATACCAGAACATTCCCCAGGAACTCCTCCCTGCCCCGCTGCAGGACGAGAACCCCTGGAAGGTCAACCGCCTCATCGACGGCACCGTAGTCCTGGCAGCTGAAGAGAAAGCCGAGGTCGGCGCATGAGCAACCAGCCCATCATCACCGGCGTAGAGGTGGTCCCCGTTGCGGGCCACGACAGCATGCTGATGAACCTCAGCGGCGCCCACGGCCCGTTCTTCACCCGCAACATCGTCATCATCACCGACTCGGACGGACGTACCGGCCTCGGTGAAGTTCCCGGCGGCGAAAAGATCCGCACCACCATCGAAGAAGCCGGTGCCCTGATCAACGGCAAACCGGTGGCCCGCTATCGCTCACTCCTGCGGGAGGTCGCGGCCGAATTCGCAGACCGCGACGCCGGCGGGCGCGGCCTGCAGACCTTCGACCTGCGCACCACGGTCCATGCCGTTACCGCCGTCGAGTCAGCCCTGCTGGACCTGCACGGCCAGTTCCTCGGCGTCCCCGTGGCCGAACTGCTCGGTGATGGCCAGCAGCGCACGTCCGTGCCCATGTTGGGCTACCTTTTCTTCGTGGGCGATCACAAGCGGACGGACCTCCCCTACCTGGTGGAGGACGCCCCCGCTGACCGCTGGGAGGAGCTCCGGCGCCAGGAAGCCATGACTCCGGAGGCCGTCGTCGCGCTGGCGGAAGCTGCGCAGGAACGCTACGGCTTCAGCGATTTCAAGCTCAAGGGCGGCGTGCTGTCCGGCGATGACGAGGTGGACGTGGTCACGGCCCTCGCCAAGCGTTTCCCGGACGCACGGGTCACGTTGGACCCGAACGGCGGCTGGCTCCTGGAGGAGGCCATCCGGCTGGGCAAGCGGATGCAGGGTGTGGTGGCATACGCCGAGGACCCCTGCGGCGCCGAAGGGCGTTTCTCCGGCCGCGAAGTGATGGCGGAATTCCGCCGCGCCACCGGGCTGAAGACGGCCACCAACATGATCGCCACGGACTGGCGCGAGATGTCCCACGCCATCCGCAGCAACGCCGTGGACATCCCGCTTGCCGATCCACACTTCTGGACCATGCACGGTTCAGTCCGGGTGGCCCAGATGTGCCACGAGTTCGGCCTCACCTGGGGCTCGCACTCAAACAACCACTTCGACATCTCGCTGGCCATGTTCACGCACACCGGCGCCGCGGCTCCGGGCGAGATCACGGCACTGGACACCCACTGGATCTGGCAGGACGGACAGGGGCTGACCAAAAACCCGCTGCAGATCAAGGACGGCGCCATCGAGGTCCCGGCAGCCCCGGGCCTGGGAATAGAGCTGGACCGCGAAGCCCTGGACAAGGCCCACAAGCTGTACCTGGAGCATGGCCTCGACGCCCGCGACGACAGCATTGGCATGCAGTACTACATCGACGGCTGGTCCTTCGACCCTAAGCGGCCCTGCCTGGTCCGGTAGCAGGGCGCAGCCTCAAGGCCTGACCGCGGCCCCTTCCGTCCTGCAACCGCAGGCTGGAAGGGGCCGCAGCCGTCTGCTGCCCCAGGGGCCAACACCATGCCCAGAGGGCATGAAGCCCGGCGTAAAGCGTGTTGGACCTGCATCACAGCAACGACCTAAAGTAGGAGGGTCGCTGTGGCTGGCCCCACACTCTCCCCGCCCCGCAGCAGGCCCGGGATCTCTACCCCAAAGGAAATACAGTCAATGATGTCTGTTGACAGTGCTGTCTCGGATGTGGCCACAGCCACAAAGAAGTTCTTCAAACGCGTGCTGCCCATCATGCTGGTCATGCTGGTGTGCAACCAACTGAACCGGTCAAACATCGGCTACGCACAGGACCACCTCCAGGCTGACGTGGGCATCGGCGCCGCTGCGTACGGATTCGGAGCCGGGCTTTTCTTTATCGCCTACGCCATCTTCGAACTTCCCAGCAACGTGATGATGGAAAAGTACGGCGCCAAGGTGTGGCTGGCCCGGATCATGGTCAGCTGGGGCATCGTCTCCTTCCTGATGGCGTTCGTGCAGAACGAGACGATGTTCTATGTCCTGCGTTTCCTGCTGGGCGCAGCCGAAGCCGGGTTCTTCCCCGCCGTCATCTTCTACTTCGCCCGCTGGGTCCCCGCCGGCCAGCGGGGCAATGCCACCGCAATCTTCATCGCCGGTTCCTCCATCGCTGCCGCGATCTCAGGCCCCATCGCCGGGATGCTGCTCAGCCTCCACGGCGCCCTTGGCCTGCGCGGCTGGCAGTGGCTCTTCGGCTTCGAGGGCGCCCTGTCCGTGGTTGTGGGCTTTACCGTGTTCTTCCTCCTGGACGCCAGAATCGCGGACGCCAAGTGGCTCAACCAAGCTGAGAAGACCGCCCTGTCCCGCGCCATCGCCGATGAGGACGCCCAGCACACCGCAGCAGACGGTGGAAAGATCAACCGCTGGAAGATGCTCCTGAACCCGCAGATCCTGCTGCTGTGCGGCATCTACTTCTCCATCCAGCTGTCCATCTACGCCAACACGTTCTGGCTTCCCAGCATCATCAAGCAGATCCCGGGCACCACCGACCTCACCGTGGGCTTCCTGTCCTCCATCCCGTGGGTCTGCGCAGTGTTCGCCATGTACTTTGCCGCCAAGCTGCAGGACAAAGCCAGGTCCAAGCGCCCGCTGCTGGTGGTTGCACTCCTGGTAGCCGCCGCAGGTACATTCGCCGCCGCGGTCGCCTCGCCGGTCATGGCCCTGGTCTTCCTGGCCATCGCCGCCATGGGCTTCAGGAGCGCCTCCTCGCTGTTCTGGACCATCCCGCAGTCCGGGCTGCATCCGATGGTCCTGGCTCCGGCCATCGCCATTATCAACTCCTTGGGAAACCTGGGCGGGTTCGTTGCCCCGTTCGGTTTCGGCATCATCAAGGAGCAGACCGGAAGCGTCATCCCCGGCCTGTTTGCGCTGGCAGCGGCCTCCACAGCCGCTGCAGGCCTGGTGTACTTCCTGAAGGAACGCCGCAGCGGAAACGGCGAAGCACTGGAGTCACACGCAGTCCCAGTGGAGGCACCGGTTCCGAGCCGGGCATAACGCCTTCAAGGCCGGCAGGAATCCTGCCGGCCAACGGATGAAGCCCGGAGCCAGGGAACTGGCTCCGGGCTTTTGCGTTATTCCCCCGTGATTACCAAGGCAACACTGTGCCCGCCAAACCCGAAGGCGTTCACCAGGCCCGCCGGGGCGTTGCCTGGCTGGAGCTGGCGGACGTCTTCGGTGACGACGTTGAGCTCTACCTCGGGGTCCAGTTCCTGGACGTTCAAGGTTCCCGGAAGCATCCCGGTCCGCAGTGCCTCAACCACCACAACGGCCGCGAGCGCACCGGCACCGCCCAGCAGATGGCCGGTATGGCCCTTGGTGGAAGTGACAGGGATGTCCGGACCGAAGATTGCGTTGATCGCCTGGCCTTCCAAACGGTCCCCCACCGGCGTGGACGTGGCGTGGGCATGCACAAACCCGATGTCTTCGGCAGCAAGGCCCGCGGAATCAAGCGCCTTCTGCATAACCCGCCGCTGCATGGCAGGATCAGCCGCCACAATGTCATTTGCGTCCGATGTCACAGCACCGCCTGCCACAGCACCCAACACGGCTGCGCCGCGGGCGCGGGCGTGCTCTTCGCTCTCCAGCACCACCACACCGGCGCCCTCCGCGAGGACAAAGCCGTCCCGGCCGCCATCGAACGGGCGCGAAGCCTGCTGCGGGTCCCCGGAACGGGTGGACAAGGCGCGGATCTGGGAAAAGCCGGTGATAACCAGGTCATTAACCGAGGCGTCAACGCCGCCGGCAATCACGAGGTCGGCAGCACCGGAGCGGATCATCTCGGCTGCCTGGACAATCGCCTCCGCCCCGGAGGCACAGGCACTGACCGGCGTCCGGGCGCCGCCGCGGGCACCGAGGTCGATCGAGACCCAGGCCGCCGGGCCGTTCACCATAAGGCGGGTGAGCGTGTGCGGTGAAACCTTGCGCGGGCCGGATTCGGCAAGGGTGCGGTCCTGCTCCAGGGTGGACCCGAGCCCGCCGTACGCCGAGCCGATCACCACCGCGAAACGCTCAGGATCCACGTCCGGCGCGCCGGCCTGCTTCCAGGCTTCCCGGGCAGCGATGAGCGCGAGCTGCCCGCAGCGGTCCATGCGCTTCATTTCGCGCGTGCTGAGGTGGCCGGAAAGGTCGGTGGTCACCTGTCCCGCAATTTTCACGGGCAGCTGTTCCGCCCAGGCTTCCCCAAGCGGTCCAATGCCCGACTTGCCGGCCACCATTCCGGACCAGGTTTCGGCCACCGAGGAGCCGAGCGGGTTGATGGTCCCGGCGCCGGTGATCAATGCGCGGGGTTGGACTGCGCTGGGTTGCACTGCGTTCACGGTTCCTACTTTGCGGGGTTGTGGGTGCCGATGGGCACGAGGGTCAGGTCCGGGTGGTTTTTTTCGATCCTGCGGAGGGCCCAAACGTCGTTGAACAAGGCGAGGTACTCGCCGTCGGACCGCAGGAGCACCTCGGCGCCCGGTACGTTGGCGAGCGCGGGCATGGCGTCCGCCGTCGTGATCCTGGCCAAAGAGTAGGGCAGGCGTTCCAGCCGCATAGGGGCACTGAAGTCGTGCGCCATCCTGTCCTCCACCACTTCGAACTGCATGGGTCCGACGGCGGCAAGCACCGGCGCCTGGTCCCCGCGGACGTCGGAGCGGAGCAGCTGGATAACGCCCTCGTGCTCGAGCTGTTCGATGCCGCGGCGGAACTGCTTGAACTTGCTGGGGTCCTTGGACCGGGCCACCTGGAAATGCTCGGGGGCGAATAGCGGGATGGCCGGGTATTCCACGGCGTCCTCAAGGTAGAGGCTGTCCCCCACGCGCAGCGAGGAGGCGTTGACCAGGCCCACCACGTCGCCGGGGTAGGCCTCGTCGATCACTTCGCGCTCCCGGCCGAAGACCTGCTGGGCGTATTTGGTGGCGAAGGATTTTCCGGTGCGGGTCTGGGTGACCACCATGCCGCGCTCGAAGACGCCGGAGCAGACGCGGATGAAGGCCACGTGGTCGCGGTGGGCTTTGTTCATGCCGGCCTGGACCTTGAAGACGAAGCCGGAGAACGGGGAGGCCACCGGACGCGGCGTGCCGTCCACGTCCGGCCGCGGTGCTGCCGGCGGGGCGAAGTCCACCAGCGCGTCCAGCAGTTCCTTGACGCCGAAGTTGAGCGCGGCAGAGCTGAACAGGATGGGGGTGGCCTTGCCGGCGTGGAAGCTTTCGACGTCGAACTCCAGGTTCGATTCGATGACCAGGCCGGCTTCGTCCACAGCGTCGGACCAGTTGCTGCCCTGGCTTTCCGCCGCTTCCTGCGGGGTGAAGTACTCGGTGATGGCGATCTGTGCGCCGGCGTTGTTGCGCTGGAAATGGGCGAAGCGGTCATTGCGGAGATCCCAAACGCCGCGGAAGTCGCCGGATATGCCTACTGCCCAGGTCAGCGGCATGGGCTGCAGCCCGGTTCGCTCGGTGATCTCATCCATCAAAGCAAGAGCGTCCAGGCCGGGGCGGTCCCACTTGTTGATGACGGTGATGATGGGCAGGTTCCGCTGTTTGCAGACCTCGAACAGCTTCATGGTCTGGGTTTCCAGGCCCTTCGCGGCGTCCACGAGCATCACGGCGCAGTCGACGGCGGCGAGCACCCGGTAGGTGTCCTCCGAGAAGTCGGCGTGGCCGGGGGTGTCCAGGAGGTTGATGACGGTGTCCCGGTAGGAGAACTGGAGCGCCGCGGAGCTGATGGAAATGCCTCGGTCCTTTTCCATCTGCATCCAGTCCGAAACTGTTTCCTTGCGGTTTGCCTTGCCGCTGGACGCGCCGGCGGTGCCGATCACCTTGGCGTGCAGGGCCAGGGCCTCGGTGAGCGTGGACTTGCCCGCGTCAGGGTGGGAAATGACAGCAAAGGTCCGACGCCGGCCCGCCTCTTGGTGAATCTCCGAGATCCGGGCGGGGGTGAGGACATCTTGGGACACGGTGCTACTTTCGGTGCGGTTTTGGGCAAACCCCGTTCACTGCCTCATCAGGCGCGGCTGGGGGCCGGGGAAACGGACTGGCGAACAGCCAAGTTCAAGTTTATCGCAGGGCTGCAAACCGGCGGGGGCGGCGTTCGTACCTTCCATCGCCGCACCCGCCAGTCACCCGGCTCCCGGCCGGCCCACCCGATCAGGGAATGAGGTTTTCAGCCCGGTAGCGGTCAAACAGGGCAGTGAATGCCTCCAGCGTCCGCCGGTACCCGGTGAACCCGGCATCCCGGCTTTTGCCCATGTCCGTGACTACTTCAATATTGCGTCCCAGGTCGCTGTCCGTGTGCCACCAGGACGCGACGCGGTCCAGGTCCGGCTCGATCAGGTTATGGCGCCCGGCAAGTTCCCTCCACTGGTCCCCGCGCCCTGCCATGGTTTGTTCGAGGGGGCGTGGTTCCCGTTCGAACCCTTCCCAGGCCACGCCGAAGTAGGCCGCGAGCTTCGGCCACATCCAGCGCCAGCGGAAGACATCCCCGTTCACGATATTGAACGCCTCGTTGGCTGCTTTCGGCGTGGTGGCGGCCCAGACCATGTGCTCCGCAAGCACGCCCGCCTCCGTCATGTCAGTCAGTCCGTTCCACTGCGTCTCGGATCCCGGGAAAACGAACGGCTCGCCGTTTTCCCGGCAAAGTGCCGCCTGCGCCGCAAGCGTGAGGCCCATATTCATGGCGTTGCCCACCGCGTGCCCGATCACGGTGTGGGCGCGGTGGACGGACCAGGTGAAACCTTGCGCAGCAGCGGCGGCCCAGAGCTCATCCTCCTGCGCATAATAGAAGTTGGCCACCGGCAGGCGTGGCTCCTCCTCGTGGAAGGGCGTATCCGCCATTTCTCCGGCCGCATAGGCCTCAAAAGGTCCCAGGTAGTGCTTGAGTCCGGTCATCAGGGCAACGTGGGCTACGTCCTTGCCTCGGAGTGCCGCGAGGAGATCGCGCACCATACCGGCGTTGACGGTGATGTTTTCCTCTTCAGTGTCACGCCGCGACCATGCTGTGAAGAAGACATGCGAGGGGTTCTCGGGCCCCAGTGCAGCGGCCAATGACGCCGCCGAGGTGAGGTCAGCGGAGAGCCAGCGGACACCGGGGCGCTCTGCTCCGGGTCTCCGGGACAAGGCCAGGACAGCCCACCCCTCCCCTGCCAAATTGTCCACAAGAGCTGATCCGGCGATGCCGGTGGCCCCCACTACCAGCGCCGTCCGCTCCGTGCGGGCTGTTGTTCCTGAGGCTAAATCCATGGTGCTCCTATTGGTCGGTGCTGCCCGTGCGGCAAACGAATCCGGTGGGCCGGGCGCCGGTGTGTCGCTGCCCTGCGGGCACGGCCGCTGCCGGGCCGTTGTCGGTCTCTTAGGGACAAGCCACCTGGCCGGGCAGATATTCCTGCAGCTGCTGAGGGTAGTGAACGGAGCGGAAGCCAAAGTACCCACCCGGCCGGCCGCCGTCGGGCGCGTTAATGTACGCTTCCACGGACCCTGCAGTGGGGCACTTTAGGGCATCACCGTGCGGAAGTTGGGTTTTCTTACCCCTATCATTGAGCTTGCGGGAAAATGAGTACTTTTGTTCCTGCCGGCCAAGCGTGAAAGCCGGCATTTCTGCGGGCTGCAACCCGCACCTTTGAAGGGAAACACCTGATGGCGCGGAGCCCCGAAGAATCTTTGAGGGCAACTCTTGCCAGGGTGGCACCCGGGACCCCGCTGCGCGATGGCCTTGAGCGCATCCTCCGCGGCCGGACCGGCGCACTGATCGTACTGGGCTCGGACCGAACCATCGACTCCATTTGCTCGGGCGGCTTCGACATCGGCATTGATTTCTCCCCCACCCGCCTGCGCGAGCTCGCCAAGATGGACGGCGCTATCATCTGCGACAAGGACGCCGGCAACATCCTCCGCGCCGCCGTCCAGCTTGTGCCGGACTCCAGCATCGAAACCCAGGAATCCGGCACCCGCCACCGCACCGCCGAGCGCGTCGCCATCCAAACCGGCGTTCCCGTCATCTCCGTCAGCCAGTCGATGCAGATCATTGCCCTCTACGTGAACGGCCTGCGCCACGTCCTGGAGGGCTCGGAGAAAGTCCTGGCGCGCGCCAACCAGGCCCTCGCCACCCTTGAGCGGTACCGGTCGCGCCTGGACCAGGTCACAAGCTCCCTTTCTGCGTTGGAAATCGAAGCGATGGTGACGGTCCGGGACGTGGCCGTCACCCTGCAGCGGCAGGAAATGGTCCGCCGCATTTCGGAGGAAATCTCCCAGTACGTCCTTGAACTCGGCGAGGACGGCCGTCTCCTTTCACTTCAGCTCGATGAGCTCACCGTGGGCCGCGGCCCCGGAAGCGACGTCATTATCCGCGACTACGCCTCGCCCAACGCCTCCCCCGAGGACATCGAAAAAGCCGTCAGCGCCCTCGTGAACCTCGGGCCTACGGAGCTGATCGACCTCGGCCGGATCTCGGGAATCGTCGGCTTCGCGGGGGGCGAGGCGAACCTTGACGCCGTGGTGCAGCCCCGCGGATACAGGCTTCTTTCGGGGTTGAAGGCAGTTCCAAAGGCCGTGGCGGACCGCCTCGTGGACCACTTCGGCGGGCTGCAGTTCCTGATGGCAGCCACGATTGATGACCTGATGACAGTGGACGGCATCGGCGACCAGCGCGCCAGGACCGTACGGGAAGGCCTCAGCCGGATGGCCGAAGCAAGCCTGCTGGACCGCTTCCTCTAAAACCTTCGCGTAACAAGCCCTTTGGAGAACCCGTCAGTTCAGCTGGAAAACCGCCTTGGGGCTGGCTTTGGATCCGAGCTTCGCAGTGAAAATGTAGTACGCCCCGCCGTCTCCTGGTTTGGCTTCCACGGGCTGGCAGCCTTCAACGCTGCGGTTCCGGGACCACGGGAAGTTGGCGGTCTCGCTGGCGCCGGGTGCGATGATTTTCACCAGGTCCTCGCTCTTTGCCTGGCAATCGCGGGACGAGAAGATGCGGTCCGGCCCACTCGTCACCAAATACTCCATCTGAGAGGTCCCGATGTTGACCTCGCAGGGCATGGTGCCGCCATTGGTCACCTTGAGGGTGAGCATCGGGTTTTCCCCGGGCCCGTAGGAGGCCTTGTCCGTGGACGCGGAGACCGTGACCAGGTTCTGGTTGCAGGTGGGTGTGGCTGATGGCGTCGGGGTGGGCGTCGGTACCGAAGCCGAGCGCGACAGCGACGGTTCCGCTGAGGGGTCAGCTGAAGCCGTCGCGCCGGCGGTTGGGTCCGCTGAGGACGCCTGCTCAGACTTGCCGCCTAAGGCACCGGCCAGGGTGAACCCTCCGGCTACCAGAGCGATCACCATCAGCAGCGCCGCACCGAGGAACAGCCGGCGGCGGCGGTACACGGCCGGGCTCGCCTTATGTACGCTGCTGGAACCGGATGCCGTCGCCCTGCCCTGTGATGCTGAATCGCCTTGCCTGCCCATCCTTCTAGGCTAGAGAACCGGCGCGGATCTGCCTGCCCACCACGCCGCCGCCCTGCCGATGCTCTGGTCACATCCCGTTTCAACGGTGGAGCAGGATCAATTACAGTGTTGGGATCGACACTCCAGCCCCCGCCACAGCAATGCCCGCACTCTTTCCGGCGGGGACGGAACTGCACAGCCTGCACGGCGTGATTAACAACTGGTTCGCGGAAATTGCCCGGGACCTTCCCTGGCGGAAACAGGAATGCTCGCCCTGGGGTGTGCTTGTCAGCGAAATCATGCTGCAGCAGACCCCGGTGGTCCGGGTGCTGCCCGTTTGGAATGAATGGTTGCGGCGGTGGCCCACTCCCGCCGGCCTGGCCGGGGAACCGGCCGGCGAGGCAGTCCGCTCCTGGGGCCGGCTCGGCTACCCTCGGCGCGCGCTGCGGCTGCATGCGGCAGCAGTGGCGATCGTGCAGGACCATGGGGGCCGGGTTCCGGACAACTACGCTGAGCTGCTGGCGCTGCCCGGGGTGGGCAGCTACACGGCGGCTGCGGTAGCTGCTTTCGCCTACGGCCGCCGCGAAACGGTGGTGGACACGAATATCAGGCGGGTCCATGCCCGGCTTGTTTCCGGTGTTGCGCTCCCCGCCCCGGCGCTGACCGCAGCAGAAATGCGGCTCGCCGCCCAGCTCCTGCCGCACGACGACGGCACGTCCGTGCGCTGGAACGCTGCGGTGATGGAACTGGGGGCGCTCGTCTGCACAGCCCGGGCACCCAAATGCGGCGACTGCCCGGTCCGGAATTCCTGTGCGTGGCGGGCGGCAGGGGAGCCGCCGCCGTCGTACATTCCGAAGGGCCAGGCATGGCACGGCACGGACCGCCAGGTGCGCGGCGCCGTGCTGGCCGTACTGCGCGAGGCCGAGGCGCCCGTGCCGCCGGAGATGTTCCAGCGGGAGCCCGCGGACCTTGGTTTTGCGCCCGAGGGAATCGGCGTGCCGCTGGGCGCCCTGCACAGGCTGAATTCCGCTCCGGAGCAGCTGGACCGGGCTTTGGCGGGACTGCTCGCGGATGGCTTGGCGGAACTTCACGGCGGCGGATACCGGCTCCCCGCGTAAGGATAACGATGTTTGTACCACTTAGTCGGGGGCGGCAGAGGTCTTTCCCGCCCGGCCGTACCCTGAAGTATGGGCAAGCGCGTGCTGCTTTTGGCTCTGATGACGACGGCGGGACTTGCCTCTGCTTGCGGCCCCGGTCCCGGCGCCGTCCCCTGCCCGGCCATCGCACAAGCCACTGCCGTTTCGGTGCGTGTTTCGGCCGACTACGCCCCGCGGGTGGCAACGCTGCATCTGCAGGCCTGCCAGGACGGCACCTGCACCGAAGATGACGTGCAGCTCCACCCGGGCAGTGCCTCCATCGACCAGGGCTGCACCCCGGAGGGTGTCTGCTCTGCCACCGCTTCCCCGGATGGCACGAAGTTCGCCACGCTGTTCCTGCAAACCCTCACCGAGGCGCCAATGTCGGTAACGGCAGCACCAGCTGCCCCTGACGGATTACCCCTACCCGTGAAGACCCTGGACTTCCGCCCCCGCGGCGACTACCCCTTCGGAAAGCAGTGCGGCAGGTTCATCACCGCATCCCTGCTGCTCGACGCAGAGGGGCTGCACGAGCAGGCCTGACGGTCAGAACAGCGCCGCTTGGCTGAAGCTTTCTTCGGTACCAGCCTGGTCCGGGCATCCCCCAACCCCTGATTCCGGCAGCCACTCGAAACCCAGCTCAACAAGGAGTTCTTCAACGGACGTCTGCCCCTCCAGCACTTCAATATCCGGGGAATTGTCTTCGAGGTACAGCCGTTCCATGGCATCGAGCATATTCGCAGGAGCGCTTTGCGGTGCCGCTAACACACCGCCCGGGCATCATCCAGGTTGGACCGTGCCGTCCTACGGTTCCCCGAAGCCGGCCTGCACCAGCCCGCCGACGTAGTTGACTGCACGTTCCGCGTCCGTTCCCCACGCTTGGACGTGCAGCACTGAACCCTTGCCGGCGGCCAGCGTCATGAGGGCTGTCATGGACGCGCCGTCAACGCCATTGACCTGGACTTCCGCGTCGAGCGATGAAAGCCCGCCGGCGATTTTCGCGGCTGGGCGCGCATGCATGCCGGCCTGGTTCACCAGCTCAAAATCTCCGGTGTAATCGGGGGCGGGACCGGTGGCAGAACCCTTCCTGCCAAGCAATGCCGGTGTTTCGGAGTACAGGGCAGGGCCGCGGACGGCTTCAGCCGCCCTCTTAACCGTTTGGAGGTCGCCGCCACCCTGGGCGGCGACTGCAGCTGCCACCAGCCCCTCCACCAGGGGCGCGTCCGCCAACACCATCTTTGAGGCGTCTTCCGCAAATTCCAACGCAGACTCGGCTGTCATCACGGCCGAGCCCAGGTCGGTCATGATGACCGCACCATCACCCCCGGCCACCTTGTCCAGCGCGGCAAGAACCTTTTCCAGGCTGGTGCCGATCCTGCCGTCCATGGTGCCGCCCGCTGCCAGCAGCACGACGTCAGGCGCCATCTGCGCGGCAAGCTCCACAGCGCCGTCGGCGATCTTTCCGCTATGGGAGACCACCACAATGCTGACGGTCACGCGGCCGCCTGCACGGCGGCACGGAGGATCAGGGCACTGGAAGCGGCCCCGGGGTCGCGGTGCCCGGTGCTCCGCTCCCCGAGGTAGCTGGCGCGTCCCTTGCGGGCAACCAGTGGATCGGTAGCCACGGCTCCGGCTTCAGCGGCCTCCGCCGCGGCCACCAGGACGGTCAGTGCATCCGGGCTGCTGCCGGCGGCTGCCTGGCTTGCTGCCTCCGCCGCAGGAGTCCAGGCATCCACCATGGTCTTGTCCCCCGGCTCCGCCTTTCCCCGTGCCACTATCCCGTCGCGCGCAGCGGTGAGGGCGCCGGCCCAGGCGGCAGGAGCAATTTCCGCCGCGTCCCCCAGGGAAGTGGCCGCGCGAAGGAACGCCGTCCCATACAGCGGGCCGGCCGCGCCGCCCACCTTTGACATCAGGGTCATGGCGGTCAGCTTCAGCGCGGCTCCCGGGGTTTCCGGGGGGGAGTCGGACAGTTTATCCAAAACAGCCTGGAACCCGCGGTCCATGTTTTCGCCGTGATCAGAATCCCCAATGGCACGGTCCAGCTCGATCAGCTCCACCCTGTGCTCCGCCATTGCCTGCGCGCACAGGGTCAGCCATTTGACCGTCCACACCACATCCAGGACCACAGTCACACGCCCCAGCGCAGGGCCGCCGTGTGCACCGGCGCGTCCCACAGTTCGGTGAGTTCGTCGTCCAGCCGCAGTACCGAGATGGAGCAGCCCTGCATCTCCAGGGCGGTGATGTAATTACCTACGAGGGAGCGTTCGACGGCGGCTCCCCTGTCTTCGAGCACCTGCGCAGCCCTGCGGTAGACGATGTAAAGCTCGCTCAGGGGTGTGCCGCCCATTCCGTTCACGAACAGCAGCACCTTGTCCCCCGGCGCGATTCCCAGGTCGGTCAGTACAGGTTCGAGCAGCCGGTCCGTGATGCCGTCTGCGTTTTCCATCGGGATTCGGTGCCTGCCCGGCTCGCCGTGGATCCCAATGCCGATCTCAATTTCATCCTCGGCCAGGTCGAAGCTGGGCGAACCCGCGTGAGGTACGGTGCACGCGGTCAGCGCGACACCCATGGTGCGGACGTTGCTGTTGACCCGTTCACCTATGGCGGCAACAGCGTCCAGTGCGTCACCGCGCTCGGCAGCAGCTCCGGCGATCTTTTCCACAAGCACTGTCCCGCCCACTCCCCGACGGCCTGCCGTGTAGAGCGAGTCCTCAACGGCGACGTCATCATTGACCAGGACGGTACGGACGTTAACGCCTTCAGCTTCGGCAAGTTCTGCTGCGGTCTCGAAGTTCAAGACATCGCCGGTGTAGTTCTTGACGATGTGCACGACGCCGGCGCCCGAGTTGACCGCGAGGGTCGCGGGGAGGATTTGGTCTGGTGTGGGCGAGGTGAACACCGCGCCGGGCACTGCGGCGTCCAGCATGCCGCGCCCCACAAAGCCGGCATGGAGCGGCTCATGGCCGCTGCCGCCGCCCGACACGAGGCCTACTTTCCCACGAACCGGCGCGTCCTTGCGCGTGATGTAGGTGGGATCGGCACTTACGGTGACGAGATCTGAATGCGCCAGGCCGAAGCCCTGCACGGATTCGTCAACTACCGATTTTGGATCGTTGATGAGCTTTTTCACGGGTGTGCTCCTGGTCTGCTCCTGGAGGATGACATTCCCGACCCTACTACCGGCGTATGGGGAGGCGGTAGGGTTCCCGTCCTGTCGAACGGAGAAAAGGGACAGCCCCCAATGACTGTCCCTTTCCTTGGGCCCCCGCCCCTGCCCTCAACAGTTTATCCATTGATTCGAGTAAAAGAAAGCGCAGGTCAGGGCTATTTGTTAGGCATTGGGAAGAAACGGGCGGTTACAGGAATTTGATCATGCGGGTATTTCCCAAGGTATTTGGCTTGACCCTGGCCAAGTCGAGGAATTCCGCCACGCCTTCGTCATGGGACCGGAGCAATTCCGAATACACCATTGGATCCACTGCCGATTGGTCGGCCATTACTTCGAAGCCGTGGCGCTTGAAGAATTCCACCTCGAAGGTAAGGCAAAAAACGCGGGCGACCCCCAGGGCGCGCGCCTCCTCAAGCAGGCTCTCCACCAGGACATGCCCTATGCCTTTTCCCCGCCAGTCCGCCGAAGCGGCAAGGGTCCGCACCTCTGCAAGGTCCTCCCACATTACGTGGAGCGCGCCGCAGCCAATGACTTCGCCGTCCGAGGACTCGGCAATCCGGAACTCCTGCAGGCTCTCGTAGTAGGCCACCGTCTCCTTGGCCATCAGGATCCGCTGCTCGGCCAGCGGCGCCACAAGTTTCTTGATAGCGGAAACATCACCGGTGCGTGCAGGGCGGATATGGAAGGAGTCAGTCACAGAGCAATCCTACGAGGCGAGGGCTTCCGGCTTGGGGACTGCGACATTTACCGCGTGCTCGCTCGTTCCTCGCTTAGACGCACGCTACGTAAATGCCCCAGCCCCTTCGCCTCGTGCTTAGCCTCCTGAATGGACCTGTGCACCCATTGGTGCGCAGGGAAATGTCCCAGCCTCCGAGCCGAAGGTGAGGTGCTACAACCCCAGCTCAGGAGGCACCGAAAGGTCCTGGTCCAAGACATTCCGGGCCAGGAAGCTCTCCACGACGGCGTACCAGACCTTTGCGTGCTGCGGCTGAAGCACCCAGTGGTTCTCGTCCGGGAAGTACAGGAACCGATGCGGGGTCCGGCCGTCCTGGTCCGCCGCGAGTTGTGACTTGGACAGCAGCTCGTACCAAAGGCGCAGGCCTTCCCCGATGGGTACGCGGTAGTCCTTGTCCCCATGGATCACCAGCATCGGTGTGCTGATCTTTTCGACGTGAAGGTGCGGGGAGTTCTCCAGCGCCATCTCCTCAGTCATTTCCTTCAACCAGTACTGTGACGCGTCCGTGGTGGGGCCAAACTGGTCCAGCGCCCAGAGGCTCGCATGGGTGACGATGGCTTTGAATCGGTCGGTTTGCCCGGCAACCCAGTTGGCCATGTAGCCACCAAACGAGCCGCCCATTGCCGCAGTGCGCTCGGCGTCGATGTCAGGGCGTTCGACGGCGGCATCGGTCACGGTCATAAGGTCGGTATACGGGCTCTTACCCCATTCGCCCCAGCCCCGCTGGATGTAGTGCTGGCCGTACCCGGTGGAGAGAGCGGGATCGGGCAACAGTACGGCATACCCTTTCGCCGTGAGCAGCCACGGGTTCCAGCGCCAGGTCCAGGCGTTCCAGGATCCCAGCGGTCCGCCGTGGATCCAGAGGAGCAGCGGCGCCGGGGATTCAGCGTACGCGCCATCCGGCAGCGCGAGGTATGCCGGGACGCGTGAGCCGTCCGCCGCCGTCGCCGCAATCCGTTCCAGCTTCCCAGGATGGGAAGGCCGCTCCGCCGGTGCCGGCAACCTGGTGGTCTCCCCGGTTTGCAGGTCGATGCGCACAGCCTCCGGCGGGAACTCATAGGAACTGCGGAGGGCATAAGCACTGCGCCCCTCCGGTGAAACCACGACGTCGGTGTACGCCGCCGCGTCCTGCGTCACCCGGGTGACGCTCACTTCAGCCGCAGACGCCGGGACGCTGATCCGGAAGACGGGCGACGCGCCGTCGTCGTCCGCGGTGACCAGGAGGGCGGACCCGTCCGGCAGCCAGGCTGCCGGCTTGGCCCACCGGTCCCAGTCGTGCGCCAGGGGTGTCAGGAGCTTCACTCCGTCCGCGGCGTTATCGCTGACATCCAAAAGGTGCAGTTTCACCTGGGGCGCCTCGTGCGGGGTGGTGTCACTCTCGCTCAGCACCACCAAGGTCCGGCCGTCCGGACTGACCGGGCCGGGGAAGTAGCTCATGCCCTCGCGGTCCAGGAGCACCCTGGTATTGCCGGAGGCTGTGTCAATGGCCAGCAGGACGGAGCGGCTGTCCGCCTTGGCCAGCGGCTTGGTGTAGCTGGCATAAATGGTCCGGCCATCGGGGCTGACGACTGTTTCCGCCTCGCGCAGCCTGGCACCTGCATCAGGGGTGAGGTTCCGGAGAACCAGCGGAGCCGTGGCGTCCAGGGTGGCGGGTTTACCGGGATCCTTCTCTTTTCCCGGCTCGACAGCGAAGATCCTCGGCTGGCCGGGCCCAAGGTCCGCATCCCAGAACCGGACCGGATATCCGCTGTGCAGTATGGCGGAGACTTTGTTGTCCTTGCGAACCTTCCGCCGCTCGGCGTCGTCGTCTTCATCGGCGGATCCCGCCAGGACCTCCGCTACGACAAAGGTGGCGTCCGCGGCTTTGGCTGTCATCACGGCAGCGACGCCGCCGGGCCGGTTCAGGACCACCCTTGCCTCGCCCCCATCGGCGGGAAGGAGCCAGAGGGCGTTGACGGGGTCACCCTCGGGGCTGTCCGGATCGGGCCGGGCGGAGGTGAAGTACACGTCGCCGTTGGCAGCAAACGCCGCTCCAGCCTCACCCTTGGCGCTGCGCGTTATGCGGCGGGCATGCTTCTGCCCTGCCGGGTCCAGCTCCCACAGGGCCGTGCCGAATTCGGTTCCCTTGGCGTTCAGGGTGGCCACGGTGGTAACCAGCCGGCGGCCGTCGGGGCTCATCGCCAAACCACTCACCCGCGGGATGGACAGGTAATGGTCAAGATCATGAAAAGGGGTCAAAGGTTGCTCGTCCGGGATCGCCGGATTCTCAGTAGCCATGCCCCGATTCAACCCCACTGTGCCCCACATCACAAAAGACCCAACGGCGACGCTCACCATGCCCCTCATCGATGCCTAGCGCAAACGCTGCTGCGGGGCACTGGGCGGCCGCGGCTGGGGCGCTCCGGCCCCGGCGCCATTTGCCGCTTGCTGCTCCTTCGTCGCTTTGACGCAAGCTACACAAATGACCCCGGCACCCTCGCTTCGCTTAAGGCGGCAAATGCACGAGGTGCCGGGCATCAGGGATTTATGTAGGCGCCGTCAAAGCGAGGAACGAGCAGGCGCCGGGAAATCTCTGATGGCCGGCACCGGACCGAAACACTGCAGCCTCGTAAGCAAAGGTAACCGCCGGACGCCAACGCTTTGACGGGACGGGGGCAAGCGAAAGCCCCGCCTGCTCGGGGAGCGGGCGGGGCCTTTGCTTTGGTGTTTAGACGCTCGGGGCGATTTCCGGGATGCGCGGCTTGGCATTGCCGGCGAACGTGAACTTGGCGTCGTCGCCGTCGCCTTCCACATCCACTACGACGATGTCGCCGGCGTGGATTTCGCCGAACAGGATCTTCTCGGAGAGCTGATCCTCGATCTCGCGCTGGATGGTGCGGCGCAGCGGCCGTGCACCCATGGCGGGATCGTAGCCGCGGGTTGCCAGGAGAACCTTGGCCTTGGGCGTGAGCTCGATGCCCATGTCCTTGTCCTTGAGGCGCTTCTCCAGGCGGGTGACGAACATGTCCACGATCTCGATGATCTCGTCCTGGGTGAGCTGCGGGAACACCACAACGTCATCCACACGGTTCAGGAACTCCGGGCGGAAGTGCTGCTTGAGCTCCTCGGTGACACGAGCACGCATGCGATTGTAGCCGGTCTGCGTGTCGGTGCCGGACTGGAAGCCGGTGGCAACGCTCTTGGAGATATCCCGGGTGCCCAGGTTGGTGGTCATGATGATCACGGTGTTCTTGAAGTCCACCACGCGGCCCTGGGAGTCGGTCAGGCGGCCGTCTTCCAGGATCTGCAGCAGCGAGTTGAAGAGGTCCGCGTGGGCCTTTTCAACTTCGTCGAACAGGACTACGGAGAACGGTCGACGCCGGACCTTTTCGGTCAGCTGGCCGCCTTCCTCGTAACCGACGTAGCCCGGAGGTGCACCGAAGAGCCGGGAGACGGTGTGCTTCTCGGAGTACTCGGACATGTCCAGGGTGATGAGGGCGTCCTCTTCACCGAACAGGAACTCCGCAAGTGCCTTGGCCAGTTCGGTCTTGCCGACGCCGGTGGGGCCGGCGAAGATGAACGAACCGCCCGGACGCTTGGGATCCTTGAGCCCCGCACGGGTACGGCGGATTGCCTGGGACAGTGCCTTGATTGCCTCGTTCTGGCCCACGACCCGCTTGTGCAGTTCCTCTTCCATCTTCAGCAGGCGCGAGGACTCTTCCTCGGTCAGCTTGAACACGGGGATGCCCGTGGAGTTGGCCAGCACCTCGGCGATCAGATCCTCATCCACCTCAGAGATGTCGTCCATGCCGCCGGACTTCCAGTGGCGTTCCTTTTCGGAGCGCTCGGTGATCATCTTCTGCTCTTTGTCACGGAGCGCGGCTGCACCTTCGAAGTCCTGCGCGTCAATCGCGGACTCCTTTTCCATCTTCAGCTTGGCGATGCGCTCGTCCATGGCCTTGAGCTCCGGCGGAGCGGTCATGCGGCGGATGCGCAGCCGTGCGCCGGCTTCGTCGATCAGGTCAATCGCCTTGTCCGGCAGGAAGCGGTCAGATATGTAGCGCTCGGCGAGGCTTGCAGCCGAGGCGAGGGCGCCGTCGGTGATGGTTACGCGGTGGTGCGCCTCGTAGCGGTCACGCAGGCCCTTCAGGATCTCAATCGCATGCGCAACTGAAGGCTCCTTGACCTGGATCGGCTGGAAGCGGCGCTCCAGCGCGGCGTCCTTTTCGATGTGCTTGCGGTACTCGTCAAGCGTGGTGGCACCGATGGTCTGCAGTTCCCCTCGGGCCAGCATGGGCTTCAGGATGGACGCAGCATCGATTGCACCTTCGGCGGCACCGGCACCCACAAGGGTATGGATCTCGTCGATGAAGAGGATGATGTCGCCGCGAGTGCGGATTTCCTTGAGGACCTTCTTCAGTCGCTCTTCGAAGTCACCACGGTAGCGGGAACCGGCCACCAGGGACCCGAGGTCCAGGGTGTAGAGCTGCTTGTCCCGGATGGTCTCCGGAACATCGCCGCGGACAATCGCCTGGGCAAGGCCTTCGACGACGGCGGTCTTGCCGACGCCGGGCTCACCGATCAGCACCGGGTTGTTCTTGGTGCGGCGGGAGAGGACCTGCATAACGCGTTCCATCTCCTGCTCGCGCCCGATCACCGGGTCCAGCTTGTTCTCGCGGGCAGCCTGGGTCAGGTTGCGCCCGAACTGGTCCAGTACAACTGATCCTGCCGGCGTGCCTTCAGGCTGGCCCGAGCCGACGCCTGCGCCGGTGGTTTCCTTGCCCTGGTAGCCCGACAGGAGCTGGATGACCTGCTGACGGACCCGGTTGAGGTCGGCGCCGAGCTTGACCAGCACCTGGGCGGCAACACCCTCACCCTCGCGGATGAGTCCCAGCAGGATGTGCTCCGTGCCGATGTAGTTGTGGCCCAGCTGGAGGGCCTCGCGCAGCGAGAGCTCCAGCACCTTCTTGGCACGGGGGGTGAAGGGGATGTGGCCGGACGGCGCCTGCTGGCCCTGCCCAATAATCTCCTGCACCTGCTCGCGAACGCCGTCGAGCGAAATGCTCAAGGACTCAAGAGCTTTGGCGGCAACGCCCTCACCCTCATGGATAAGACCCAAGAGGATGTGTTCGGTACCGATGTAATTGTGGTTCAGCATGCGTGCCTCTTCTTGGGCAAGCACAACTACGCGACGGGCACGGTCCGTAAATCGCTCAAACATTTCGCCACACTCCTAGCTACGACGTACTTTGATGCTACGTGGCCCGCCCATACTTGTGGAGCGTGTTCGCCACGGGGGAAACCGGGGTGGACCGGGAATACCGGCAGCCGGTCCCGCCAGGCACCGCCGGCAGCCGGGGGGAACCCGAAAAAGTACGGTGAAACAAGCCTTATTCCGGGCCCGATGCGGCGACCCACTCCGGGCCTTTGGACACCGGTGCCTCCCAGCGCGGGTTCGCCTCCTGCAACGTCCTGCGCCCTATATGCAGCCCTGCACGCCGATGCCGCCGGCCTGTGGGAGTAAATGCGGCGTGACGGGCTCTTTCGGCGCGGGAAACCAAAGAAGCCCTGCCTCCCAAAGCGGGAAGCAGGGCTTATAGGCCGGCTCTGGCTGAAACTAGGAATTGGCCTTTTGGTAGGCTTCCTGGATTTCGGCCTGAATTCGGCCGCGGCTGTTAACGGTGTAGCCGTTTTCCCTCGCCCATTGGCGAATCTGCGCTGAATCGTGGCTGCGGCCGCCACTCGGTGCTTTGCTGCGGGCAGTCCGGCCGCTGCTGCCGCCGGAAGCCTTGCGTGAAGCGTTGATAAAACGTTCCAGTGAGGAACGGAGTTCAGCGGCATTGGCTGCCGAAAGGTCAATCTCGTAGTTGACCCCGTCAAGGCCAAACTTAACATTCTCGTCTGCGGATCCCCCATCCAAATCATCAACGAGGATGATGTTTACTTTCTGTGCCATTTAAAGTCTTCCTTTGGAAAGGGTTCGGTTTTCAGAAAAGCAGGATGTTTCACTGAAAGTATGACTCTTTTTATGGCAACGCGTCAAAGCGTAAATTGGTTCCTGGGGATATAAGCGGAAAGTCGAGCGGTTTATCTATTCGATTCCGGACCAGGGCTGCCGGCAGGCCCGGCAGCCTGCTCCTCTGCTTCAGCCTGGGCCTGTGCCTCCGCCTGGCGTTCGGATTTGTCCGCATTAAAGATCGCCTTCATGGCGAACCAGAAGAGGAGGCCCACTACCAGCGAAGGCAGGAGTACAGCTACATACTCCATGCTCAGTGCCCTTCCGGCTTCAGCAGCGGGAAGAGGATGGTTTCGCGGATTCCGGCACCGGTGAACAGCATTACCAGCCGGTCGATGCCGAGCCCGATACCGCCCATTGGCGGCGCCCCGTATTCTAGTGCGCGCAGGAAGTCCTCATCCAGCTGCATGGCCTCGTCATCACCGGCGGCTGCGTGCCGGGACTGCTCGGTAAGCCGTTCACGCTGTATAACGGGGTCGATCAGTTCGGAGAAGGCCGTCCCGCGCTCCATGCCGCCGATAATGAGGTCCCAGGCCTCGATCAGCCGGCCGTCTTCGCGGTGCGGGCGGGCGAGCGGCTGGGCAGAGGGCGGGTAGTCGTAGACGAAGGTGGGGTTCAGCAGGGTGGGCTCCACGATTTCGCCGAAGAGCTCCACTGCCAGCTTCTCGGCGTCCCACTTGGGATCGACCTTGACCTCGTGCTTGTCGGCGATTGCACGCAGCACCTCCAGCGGCGTCTCCGGGGTGACTTCCTGGCCAACGGCGTCGGACAATCCGGGGTAGACGGAAACCCAGGCCCATTCGCCGTCGAGGTTGATTTCCCCCGCTTCGGTCTGCAGGACGCGGCCGGCACCCACGGCGTCCGCGGCATCGAGGATAATTTCCTTGATGCGCTGCGCCATAACGAACTGGTCCGCCCATGCCTCATAGCACTCCAGGGTGGTGAACTCCGGGCTGTGGGTTGAGTCCACGCCCTCGTTGCGGAATACGCGCCCCATGTCGTAGACGCGGTCGATGCCGCCCACCACGGCCCGCTTGAGGTAGAGCTCCGTGGCGATGCGCAGGGTCATCTTCTGGTCGAAGGCGTTCATGTGGGTCTCAAACGGGCGTGCGAGCGCGCCGCCGTGGACCAGCTGGAGAATGGGGGTTTCGACTTCCACGTAGTTGTGGCGGAAGAGCGTCTCACGGATGGAGCGCGTGATGGCGGCGCGGGTATAGACCATTTCGCGGGCTTCGTCGCGGACCATCAAATCCACGTAGCGCTGGCGGACGCGGGTCTCCTCGTTCAGCTCGGCGTGGAGTACCGGCAGCGGACGAAGCGCTTTGGAGGCCATGGACCAGGACTCGGCCATAACGGACAGCTCACCGCGGCGGGAGGAGATGACCTCACCCCGGATGAACACGTGGTCACCGAGGTCCACAAGCGCCTTCCAGTCGGCCAGCGCTTCCTCACCCACGTTGGCGAGGCTGAGCATGGCCTGCAGGCGTGTTCCCTTGCCGTCGGTGCCGCCCTCCTGGAGGGTGGCAAAGCACAGCTTTCCGGTGTTTCGCACGAATACTACGCGGCCGGTGACGCCTACAACGTCGCCGGTGGTGTCGTCCGCCTCAAGGTGGGCATACTTTTCGCGGACCTCCGCGAGAGAATGCGTCCGTTTCACACCCACCGGGTACGCCTCAACGCCGCGCTCAATCAGCTTCGCGCGCTTTTCCATGCGGATGCGCATCTGCTCACTGGCATCAAGCGGCTCTGGGGCGTTTTTGGGCGAGGGGGTGTTTTGGGAAGTCACAATCATCAAGTTTACCGGGAGTTGGGCCCGCCCCGCTTCGCACCGGCGGACGGCACCACGGCCCTCGGGGCCGCGGCACCGCCCGCCGGAGTCACCGCCGCTCGCCGCGGCTGAACCCGGCGAGGGCAGCCTCCCCCAGGTTTTGCCACACGTTGCGGGTCTCGTGCTGCTCACGGCGGTCCGCGGGCTCATGCCGGTCCGCCAGCCAGTCGCCGTAGTGCGTGATGTCTTCTCCCTGCGCAGCTGCGACAGCATCACAGGCGAATCCAACTGCCTTCAAACCGTCCGCCAGTTCCACCGCTCCGAGCAACATGGGTTCGGGGAGCGCGGCCAGGAATGCTCCCAGCCCCGCTTGAGACACCAGCCACCGTTCACCCGCAAGCTCTGCGCCGCCGTCGTCTGAGCGGTACATCCCGGGTTTCGGCGGCACGGTGTCGAGGGACACCATCCGGTAGCGGGCCGCGGTCCGGACAGGGCCGTCCCAAGCGGCTCCGAGTTCTTCCAGTTGCGGCGCGAGCGGTTGGCCCTTGCGGTGCGCGCCCACCACCACCAGCGGTACGGCTACGGCACCCGCGGCCACCGGCCAGGGAACGGACGACGACGTCTGGCCGGAAAAATGTCCAGCTGCGGGGGCCGCGCCGCCGGCAAAGAGGGCCGGAGGATCCGGGGTGACCTCCAGGGCGCGTGCAATATCGGCAGCAACAGCGTCATCGAAGGTGCGGCCCACTACCGTCAGGCCGAATTGTGCGCCGTCCACCTCGCCGGCCGGGACGGCAACAGCGCATAGGTCGAACAGGTTGCAGAAGTTTGTATAGGTGCCCAGCAGGGAGTTGACGCCTACCGGGTCCGCCGCAACATCGGCCAGCGCGGGGTGGAAGGGTGCGGTGGGAATCAGCAGGGCGTCGAAGCTCTCAAAGCGAGACATTGCCCGGCGCTTGAGATCTTGGAGTCTTGCTGTGTCCGTGACGTAGCGGTGGGCCGGCACCTGGCCGGCGGCCTGAATGATGCGTTTTACAGTGGGGTCGATGCCCGCCTGCGTCTGCGCATCGCCGTCGGAAGCGTCGAGGTAATTCCCGACGGCGGCGTAACGCTCCGCGACCAAGGCACCGTCATATAACAGCCTGGCAGCGTCGAGGAACACATCGAATTCGAGAGGTTCGACTTCCACGCCCAGCGCCTGCAGCCGGTCAATGTGCCGGTGGAATTCGGCAACCCAGGCTTCGGGCAGGGCCGGCAGGGTGGCAGGGTAGGCGACGCGCGGCTTTTCCGGGGCGGCCAGCCTGATGTCCGCCGGCCAGGCCCTTGCCCCACCAGCCATTACGCCCATGGCGAGCTCGGCGGTGGACAGGTGGCGGGCAAAAATGGTCACGGCATCCCAGGACTTGCAGGCCGGAACCACTCCTTCGGTGGACACCACGTGCAGGGTCGGCTTGATGCCTACGATGCCCTGGAGCCCTGCGGGCACCCTGCCGGAACCGGCCGTGTCCGTCCCGATGGCGAGGTCCGCGAGGCCCAGTGCCACCGCGACCGCGGAACCGGAGCTTGAGCCACCGGAAATGAAGTCCGGACGGCGGGAATCGCGGACCGCCCCATGCGGGCTTCGGGTGCCTACAAGGCCTGTCGCGAACTGGTCAAGGTTGGTGGCCCCGAGTACCAAGGCTCCGGCGGAACGCAGCCGTGCCACGGCTTCGGCGTCCTTTTCCGGGAGGTAAGCGAACCCGGGACACGCCGCTGTCGTCGGGATTCCTGCCACGTCCACGTTGTTCTTGACGGCGAGCAGGAGCCCGGCCAGCGGCAGATCCGCACCACCGGCAACGGCCGTATCAATGGCAGCGGCCTCGGCCAACAGCTCGTCCGCTCCGCGCAGGGTGATCCAGATTTCCGGGCGGTCGATGGTTTCCAGGGCGGCGAGGGCAGCCCTGACCCGCCTGGTGGCCGCCCCTTCGGTTCCGTTGCTCATACTGCCAACTCCTCCAGGTCCTGCGCTTCCAGTCCGCCACCCGGAGCTGTGGTTTCCAGGTCCACGTCCGGGCCGCCCAGCACTACCACTGCTTCGCCCGCCACAACCTGCGAACCGGCAACGGGTAGGACCCGCAGCACCACGCCGTCGCAGGGAGCTTCCAGCACGGTTTCCATCTTCATTGCCTCCAGGGATACCAGCGGCTGGCCCTGGACCACCCGGTCGCCTGCCTTGACATCAACCTTCCAGACGCTGGCCGCGAACGGCGCGGCGACCAGGGAGCCGCCGTCCGGCACCGCCACCTCGTCCGCAACCGGGGAGACCACAGCGGCCAGCGCGTCCGCGCGGTCAAACTCTCCGGCGTCCGCCCAGGCCTGGCGCTCCACCGAGAACGCCGCGCCCTGCTTCTCGCGGAACGCCGCGATGGACCCGCGGTTTTCCTCGAGGAACACCTCGTGCTCGGCGAGCGAGAACGTGCCGTCCTCGATTTCCACGCCGCGGCCCCTGCCGGCCGCCATATCCGCGCGGAGATCCAGGAGTTCCTCCGGGCTGACCGGGTACCAGGAGATCCGGTCAAAGAACCGGAGCAGCCACGGCGAACCGGCCTCGAACGGGGCGGAATCCGCGTACCGGGACCAGACCTGCGTGGTGCGGCCAACGAACTGGTAGCCGCCCGGTCCTTCCATGCCGTAGATGCACATGTACGCCCCGCCGATGCCCACCGCGTTCTCCGGCGTCCAGGTGCGGGCCGGGTTGTACTTGGTGGTGACCAGCCGGTGGCGCGGATCCAGCGGCGTTGCCACCGGAGCACCAAGGTAAACGTCGCCCAGTCCCAAGACCAGGTATTCGGCGTTGAACACTGTATCGAATACGTCGTTCACCGACTCCAGCCCGTTGATCCGGCGGATGAACTCGATGTTCCAGGGGCACCACGGGGCGTCGTCACGGACACCGGCCATGTAGCGTTCGATCGCTTCACGGGTGGCGGGGTCGTCCCAGGACAACGGCAGCCGGACGGTGCGGCTGGGAACCACCAGCTCCGAACTTGCCGGGAGCGCGGCCTCGATCTCCTGGACCACATCCAGCAGGCGCCTGGTGGACAGAACGGAGGGATCCACCTTGATCTGAAGGGAACGGATCCCCGGGGTGAGGTCCACGATTCCCGGTACGCGGAGCTGCCCGAGGTGCTGGTGCAGGGCGTGGACCCTGGCACGGAGTCCCAGGTCCAGCACCATCTCGCCATACTCCACCAGGAGATTGTCATCGCCCGACCGGCGATAGGTGACCGCGGGCCTTCCGGCGCCCTGCGGCACCCGGCCCAGCACACCGTCGTCGCCATCCCCCCGTGCGGTGCGGACAGCAGAGGACAACCCGGCTGCAACCGAAGGGATGCCGCCGAACCACCCGGCGTCTCCGGGCAGCACCAGCTGGCGGCCCGGTCCAAGATCCCTGGCCGACGGCGACTGGCTGACAGGGATGGGAACGAACCGGACCTTGTCCCCCGGCCGAAGCTGGCCGAGCTTCCAGCGGTCCGCTGTCACCACCGTGACCGGGCAGACGAAGCCGCCCAGGCTGGGCCCGTCGGGACCGAGCAGGATGGGGGTGTCACCGGTAAAGTCCAGGGCACCAACAGAGTAGGCGGTGTCATGGATGTTCGAGGGGTGCAGCCCTGCCTCACCGCCGTCGGTCCGTGCCCAGCGCGGCTTGGGACCAATGAGCCGGACACCGGT
The DNA here is from genome assembly GCF_059089685.1 of Arthrobacter sp. sptzw42. Classification (NCBI taxonomy): domain Bacteria; kingdom Bacillati; phylum Actinomycetota; class Actinomycetes; order Micrococcales; family Micrococcaceae; genus Arthrobacter; species Arthrobacter sp. sptzw42. The sequence continues at coordinate 137,487 of NZ_JBNHEX010000007.1, read as the reverse complement.
GCGGGCAGAGTTGAAGTGGACCTCATACTCGGAGGCGTAGAGCTCCTCGATGTCCTCACGCTGGAAGAATTCCGGAGCACCGTGCGGCCCTTCCACAACGCTTAGTTCCCACGTTGAGGTCAGGGCGGGCCGGCTGTCCAACGGCACTGCCGCCGTCATCGCTTTCCTGCTTAAACCTTCCGCGGCGTCGGGGGCTTCCGCAGCCGGCTGCACTGCCCGCAGCACATCCCCTGCGCGAAGGACCCGCCCCGCGTGGCCGCCGAACTGGCCGAGGGTAAAGGTTGAGGCGCTGCCCAGGTACGGCGGTATGTCCAGGCCGCCCTGGAACAGGATGTAGCCGCGGAGCCCGTTTCCGCCGGCAGTGCCGACGTCGAGGGTTCCTCCCGCAGGGACAGTGACCGGCGCCCAGGCCGGCACGGTAGTGCCGTCGACTGTGACTGTTACCTCGGCCCCGGTGACACAGAGGGTAGTGGGGTGGGTGAAGGTCAGGCTGGGGCCGGTCATGGTGAATTCCAGGCCGGGGGCGCCTTCGGGATTGCCAAGGGCGGTGTTTCCGAGCCGGAAGGAGAGGTCGTCCATGGGTCCGCTGGGCGGTACCCCGATCTGCCACAGGCCGGTCCGCCCGGGCCAGTCCTGCACGGTTGTCTGCAGGCCCGGGCGGCCCACTGTGATGCGCGGCTCCGGATCGCCCACGCTGTCCAGGGTGCTGGTGGAGTGCTGGACCGAGCGGACTTCCGTGAGCCCGGTGGCGGCGCGGAGCATTCCGAGGTTGGTCTCGATGCCGTCGATCCGGGTGCCGGCGAGCGCCGCGGCCAGGCGCTCAAGGGCTTCAGTACGGTCCGCGCCGGAGGTGATGATCTTGCCCAGGAGGGGATCGTAGTTGGTGGAAACTTCAGTTCCCGTTTCGGCCCAGGCGTCCACACGGACATCGGCGGGGTATACGGCGTTGGTCACGGTACCCGCGCTGGGCTGGAACCCACGGGCGGGGTCCTCGGCGTAGACGCGCGCCTCCACCGCGTGGCCGGTGACCGGCAGGCTGTCAGGAATCCCGGCAAGGACCGTTCCGGCGTCCGTTCCTCCCTGAGCCAGTCGGAGCATCCACTCCACCAGGTCCACGCCGGTGACAGCCTCGGTGACGGGGTGCTCCACTTGGAGCCGGGCGTTGACTTCGAGGAAGGAGGCTTCGCGGCGGGCGGAGTCGTAGACGAACTCAACGGTCCCGGCGGAGCGGTAGTTCAGGGAGGCGCAGAGTGCGCGGGAGCTGCGGTGCAATTCTTCGCGCAGGTCCTCCGGCAGGTCCGGTGCGGGTGCCTCTTCGAGGACCTTCTGGTGGCGGCGCTGGAGGGAGCAGTCCCGGTCGCCGAGGCTGACTACCCGGCCTTCGCCGTCCCCGAAGATTTGGACCTCGACGTGGCGCGCGTTCTCGACGTACCGTTCAGCGAAAACACCGGCGGTGCCGAAGCTGGCGCCGGCCAGGCGGGCGACGCGGGGGAAGCTTTCTACAAGCTCTGCCTCGGTGCGGCAGACTGTCATGCCAATGCCGCCGCCGCCGCCGGTGGCTTTGAGCATCAGGGGGAAACCAATTCCGGCGCCTGCAGCGACGGCGGCGTCTACGTCCTCAAGCAGCCCGGACCCTGCGATCATTGGCACCCCGGCTGCCCGGGCGGCGTCGCGCGCTGTGTGCTTGGTACCGAAGATGCGCAACTGCTCCGCAGTGGGGCCTACAAAAACAAGCCCCGCTGCCTCCACGGCCTCGGCGAAGCCCGCGTCCTCGGAGAGGAACCCGTAGCCGGGGTGGATGGCTCCCGCGCCGGTGGACTTGGCCGCTTGCAGGAGTGCGTCCACCCGGAGGTAGGACTCCTTGGCCGGAGCCGGTCCAAGGAGTACTGCTGCATCTGCCAGGCGGACGTGCTTGGCGCCCCGGTCCGCTTCGGAGAACACGGCCACGGTGCGCAGGCCGAGCTTTTTGGCGGACTCGATGATGCGGCAGGCGATCTCGCCGCGGTTGGCAATCAGGAGGGTGTCGAAAGTGTTCACTGGTCAGCCTCCGGCCGGGTGACGATCATACGGACGGGGGTGGGGTTGAAGCCGTTGCACGGGTTGTTGATCTGCGGGCAGTTGGAGACGAGCACCAGGGTGTCTACCTCTGCCTTGAGTGCCACGCGCTTCCCGGGGGCGGACAGGCCGTCCACAATCCCGAGTGCCCCGTCCGGGTCCACGGGCACGTTCATGAACCAGTTGATGTTGGACACCAGGTCCCGCTTTCCGAGGTCCCAGCGTGAGCCCTCGATCAGGAAGTTCTCCACGCAGGCATGCTGTTCCCGGGTGTGCTGCCCGTAGCGGAGGGTGTTGGCCTCCTGCGAGCAGGCGCCGCCAATGGTGTCGTGCACACCTACTTCGTCTGCCACCACTGTCATGAGGGCGGCTCCTGTCTCTGCCCGCAGGACGGAACCGGTAGTGAGGATGATTGACTGCTGCCGGGCGATCGTGACGGCGGCGGAGTAGCGCACGGCGGCATCGCCGGCGGCATACAGCAAGCAGTCCACGGCCTGGTTGCCTTCGAGGTCCACGATGGTCAGCACGTCCCCGGCAGCCACAACGGCGGACCAGGGGCCGCGGGCCTCGACGAACTGGTCAAGGACAACTTCGCCGGGTGCCAGCGCGATGTCGCGGGGGTCTGTGATGGGATCGGTGTAGGTGGCGGTGTTCATCGGGCGTTCCTTGCGGTGAGGTCGTGTTCGGTGTTGTGCAGCGCCTGCAGGTGTTCGGGGGCCAGGGTGCCGGCGAGGGCGCCCGTTTCCAGTGCCGCCAGGTCCTGCGGCGCGTACCAGGCAGCAATGTCTACGGCGGTTCCCGCGAAGACCGCACGGGAGTCCAGCGGGTGGGCGGTGTTGGCGAGGACCAGCACCGCGTCCATTTGGAGGAGAAGTTCGACGGCGGCTCCCGGACCGGCGCTTCCGGTGAAGGTGATGCTGCCGGCTGGGTCTACGTTGATTCCCTTGAACAGGGACAGCGAGGGCGCCACGTCACGCGGCCCCAGCCCGCTTTTCAGGGCTCCGAGCGTGAGGAGTTCGCGGGCGGCGGGCGACGCACTGTGGGCGGTACCGGCGCCGTAGCGGGCAGTGTTGCCCTCCAGCGTGGTGGCCCCGGTCAGGGCGTCGTGGCGGAAGGAGGTATCAACCACGATCGTGGCCATCAGGCGGCCGGCATCGGAAAGGAGCGGGTGGCCTGCGCCGGGATACGCCTGCCAGGGGACCTTGACGGTGTCCGCAATGTTGAGCCGCTCGTGCAGGGCCCCGGCACGGTAGAGGAGGGTGTGGACACAGGCGTCCCCGGCGGTGTCCGTGAGCCTGATCCTGGTGCCGCGGGCCAGGTTCAGGGTGGTGTAGCGGCCGAAAGCCAAGGATTCGGCCCAGGTGAGGTTCGCGATGGCTTCTTCCGTCAGGTCGGCGGTGAGCCGGGCGGGGGCGGACGCGGCGGGCACGAACCGCATGGTGTCCGCGGTCCGGCCGTGCTGCTCCCTGGCGTGGGCCCGGGCGCCTGCCGTGGTGGCGGTGCCGGCGGTTGCTGGACTTTCCGTTACTTGTGTCATTTCGATCCTGTGTTGGTTCGTTCGGTTGATACCGGGAAATGCTGTGGAGGTTGTGAGCTGCTCAGGCGTTGGCGGCCAGGTTGCGGCGCCGGACCCAGAGGCCCAGGAGCAGGACCAGGGTGACCATGAGCGGCGCGGAGTAGAGGAGCAGCCCGTTTTCGCCCGAGGGGTCGTAGACCTCGGGCCGGGGCCAGGCAAGGTTGACCACCATCAGGGCCCCGTACAGGACGGCCAGGATGTTGACGGGCAGGCCCCAGCGTCCGAGTGAGAAGAGTCCTGCCGGAAGGGTCTGCCCCACGCGGTTCCAGTCGCCCCGGAGCCGGTTGATCAGCTGCGGCACGGTGACCAGCAGGTAGGCGAGGTAGACCATCACGATGCACACGCTGCAGAGGGTGGTGAAGAGGGCTGCATTGCCGACGTTGATGGCCAGCACGCCAACTGCCAGGGCACCGATAACAATCGACGGCCACATGGGCGTCCCGCGGGTGGGGTGCACCGAGGACAGCAGCGCCGAGGCGGGAAGTTTGCCGTCCCGTGCCATCGAGAACACCAGGCGTGAGCCGGCCGTCTGGATGGCCAGGGTGCAAACGAAGATGGCGATGGCGACATCCACCAGCAGTACCTTGCCCCAGAAAGTGCCCAGCACTGCGGTTAGGACGTAGGGCAGGCCTTCGGTGGCGAGCCGGCCGTCGTCGAGGCTGGGTGCGGCCATCAGGGCGGTAATGATCATCAGTGCGCCCCCGACGCCGGAGATGAGCAGCGCGGAAAGGATGGTCCGCGGCGCTGTCCTGCGCGGATCCTTGGTTTCTTCGGAAAGCTCGCCGGCGGAGTTGAACCCCACCATGACGTAAGCGGCCATGAGACCCGAGACCAGGAAGGCGCCCACCGCGCCGAGGTCCGAATTCTGCAGCACGGTGGTGTCGGCCACGACTTCCGGCCCGCGCTGGGCAGCGCTGAGAAGTGCAAGGATCACGGCCACAACGCCCACAATCTCGCAGCTGACTCCCACGGAGTTCACGTGCGACATCAGCTTGACGCCGAGTGAGTTGATGATGGTGGTGGCCACCAGAAGCACGGTTCCCAGGATCACGGCGTTCGTGGCACCGGTGACAGTGTTGAGTGCCGGGTCACCGCCCACCACCTGGAAGCCGTCCCACAGCTGGGGCAGCACCACCTGCAGGGCGATGGCGGCGGCGGCAGCGGTGACCACCTGGGCGATCGCCATGAACCATCCGGCGAACCAGCCCACGCCCTCTCCCCCAACCCGCCGCGCCCACTGGTAGACCGCTCCGGACAACGGGTAGCGGGCAGCGAGTTCCGCGAAGTTCAGTGCAACGAGCAGTTGGCCCACCAGCACTACCGGCCAGGTCCAGAAGAAGGCCGGGCCCGCGAAGGAGTAGCCGAAGGCGAACAGCTGGAAAATGGTGGTGAGGATGGACACAAAGGAAAAACCGGCCGCGAAGGAAGCGTAGCGGCCGAGTTTCCGGTGCAGGGTGGGCTCATAGCCAAGGGACGTCAGGTCCGCATCGTCCGCATGGACGGTGGGAAGAACGGTTGAAGTCATCGGATTCTCCGGGGGCTGGAACGGCGTTGGGGTGGAGCCTGCCGGCGGTGCAGCACTCGGCCGAAGGCTGCGGAATACCGGTCAATTGATAGTTTTCCAGCGGCATGTCCCCAAACCGTTTCACCTCTGTAAAAGGCACATAGACATCTTGTTTCGGCCTTATTTCCGTCCCCTCACCGGCGGAACTGCGGTGCGGACGGACCTGCCGGCCGGGGCGGGCGGCCGGGCGGGCGGCCGAGGGCGCGGCCGGGAAAGAGGGTGCAAGAATGATGCCGTGACTTCAGCCGGACCCGGGAGACCCCGCAGCCAACAGCCCTCCAGGCCCGGGGCCACCGCCCGTGAGGAAATCCTGGATGCTGCGGCCGAGCTTTTCACCACCCAGGGCTTTGCCAACACTTCCACCCGATCCATTGCCGACGCGGTGGGAATCAGGCAGTCCTCGCTCTATCACCACTTCAAAACCAAGGACGACATCCTTGAGGACCTGCTGGAGGGCACGGTATTGAGCGGACTGAAGTTCGCGCGCGCTGTGGCGGCCGTGCCGCCAACTGAAGGCCCGGACGGAAGCCGGCTCCACGCCGTCGCGCTTTATGACGGTACGCAACTGTGCAGTGCCCGGTGGAACCTCGGAGTCCTTTACCACCTGCCCGAGGCCCGCACCGCACGCTTCGGGCGCTTCCTCGCGGACCGGCAGGAGCTGCGCAACCTGTACGGGGAACTCGGAGCGGCACTTTCCCCGGCAGGCCCGGCAGCAACTTCAGGAGCCAGTCCAGGCGATCTGGCCTTCCGCCTCGTCGAATCCCTGATCAATCTCCGGGCAGACAAAATGGCCACTTCAGACTCACCGCTGCAGGCGGCAGACGCCGGACTCATCCTCTGCGGGCTTGGCAGCGGACTGCCCGTCATCCGCGAGCACAGCGCAGCGCTTACCAAACGCCTCGGCTGACAGCCGGCACGTGCTTGGGCCGCTGGCGGTCGAGGTGCCTGCGTCCAGGTTGCTCGGCTAGGCTCGGCATATGACGCGTGAGAACATCAGGACCCCCGACGGCGGCACACTGGAACTCTTCTCCACGGGCGCGGAACATGCTTCCGCAGGCTCTGGCGTAGTAGTTGTGGTCCCTTCCATGGTGACAGCTGCGGATTACACAAAGTTTGCGCAGAAGCTCAGCGCTGCCCTGGGCCGCCCCGTCCACACGTTCAACCGGCGGGGCCGTGGATCCTCCTCGCCCCAGCCGGAGGATTACACCCTTGACGTGGACATCCGCGATCTGGATACGGTGATGAAACACACGTCCAGCACGGATGTGTTCGGGCACAGCTTCGGCGGCGCCGTTGCCCTCCATGCGGCCAGGACGCTGCCGGTGGAGCGGCTCGCCGTCTACGATCCCGCCGTCTCCGTGAACCACAGCGTCAAGGCCGACTGGACCACCGAGTACGAACGTGCCGCCGCTGCCGGGGATGATGACCGCGCTCTGGCAGTCCTCCAGCGCGGCCTCGAAGCAGGCGGCGCTTTCTCGTCCCGCATGCCGCTCTCCATGCTGACCCTGGCCAACAAACTCACCGCCGGCACGTCAGAGGGCAAGCAGCAGCGCGAGCTGATGAGGACCGGTGTCCGGGAAATCAAGGCCATCATCGCCGCGGACATGCCGGCGGAGCCGTTCCTGGAGCTGCCCCTGGAAACGCTGATCGTGGTGGGCGAAAAGAGCCCGGCCTACTTCGGGGTGGCCTGCGGCCAGATCCACGACGTCCTTTCCGGCTCCAGCTACACCATCCTGCCGGGCTATGGCCACGACGGCGTCATCAAGGCCCCGGACAAGCTCATCGGAGAGCTCGCTGACTTTTACGCCGGCTGACCCAACCAGATAGCGCAAAGTGCCGATTTGAACGTTCGAAACGGCACTTCGCGCTGCCTGCGCCGGTTAATGTGCGGGACCGTGGCCCGCGCCGGCACCGTCGGTCTTGCGCATCATCGCTGAAAGCACGACGGCGGCGAAAGCGATGACGGTTGCCGTCAGGAAGGCGGCGCTCATCCCTGCAACCAGGCCCGACGCCGCGGAAACGACCGCGAAGATGGACACCAGCAGTGCGGTGCCCGCGGCGCCGGCCACCTGCTGCGTGGTGCTCATGATCGCGGAACCATGCGAGTACAGGTGGGGCGGAAGCGGGTTCAGGCCGGTGGTGAACGCCGGGGTGAAGAGCAGCGCCAGTCCGAAACTCAGCGCGACGTGCAGGGTGACGATCCACGCGATGGAAGTGCCGGCGTCGAGCATTGAGAACTGCCAGAGGGCCGCCACCATCAGTATGGAACCGGTGACGGTGAGCGGCAGCGGGCCCACCTTGTCGAAAAGCCGGCCGATGACGGGCCCCAGTAGACCCATCGCCAGGCCGCCCGGAAGCAGTGCCAGGCCGGTCTCGAGGGAGCCCAGGCCGCGGATCTCCTGCAGGTAGAGGGGCAGCAGGATGACGCCGCCGAACAGCGCCATCATGGCCACCACCATCAGCAGGACAGAAACGGTGAACATGCGGAAGTTGAAGGCGCGCAGGTCCAGCAGCGGGGCTTCGGCCTTCTGCAGCTGCAGCTGGCGAAGGACAAAGGCCGTGAGGCCGGCAACGCCGACGACCAACGCGGTGATGGCGGTGGCACCCGGTCCTGCCTGGCCGCCGTGGCCGCCGCCGATCTGGCTCAGGCCGTAGACCAGGCCGCCGAATGCAGGGACGGTGAGGACCACGGAGAGCACGTCAAGCTTTGTCTTTTCCGCCTCGCCGATGTTGGTGAGGTACTTGGCGCCGATGGCGAGTGCTGCAAGGGCCACCGGGAGGACGAACACAAACATAAAGCGCCACGTGAAGTGCTCCAGGATGAGTCCGGACACTGTGGGGCCCATGGCGGGAGCTACGGAAATGGCGATGCTGACGTTGCCCATCACGGCGCCGCGCTTGGCCAGCGGGACCAGCGTAAGGATGGTGGTCATCAGCAGGGGAAGCATGATGGCGGTGCCGCCGGCCTGGATGATGCGGGCCAGCAGCAGGATCTCGAATCCGGGGGCCACGGCGGCCAGTGCGGTGCCGCCGGCGAAAAGCCCCATGGCCAGCATAAACACGGCGCGGGTGGACAGGCTCTGCAGGATGAACCCTGTGGTCGGGATGACCACGGCCATGGTGAGCATGAATCCGGTGGAGAGCCACTGGACGGTGGGCGCGTCCACCCGAAGTTCCACCATGAGCCGCTGCAGGGCAACGTTCATGATGGTCTCGTTGAGGATCACCACAAACGTCGCCACCAGCAGCGTGCTGATAACAGTCACCGATTCGCGGGACATCTTCTCCGGTGCGGCGGGCTTGGTTCCGGGAGCTTGAACGGACTGGCCGCTGGCGTTCGGAGAGACTTCGGTAGACATGCGTGTTCCCTCAGGGAGTTGTGTAAGTGAAAGGTGCGCGGTCAATGCCGCTGCAGATTCCAACACTCTACCGCCTGGAGTAATTCCTCCACGCGGGACTTTTCTTTAACCCTGAGGGAACAGTGGGGGTCGGAAAGGGATGGGCCGGGGCGGCCGCTCCAGTCCGCTTAGGCCGTTTGGCCGGCGTGCTGGCCCTCCAAAATCTCCTCCACCAGCTTGCTGTTGAAGGCCGGGAGGTCATCGGGGTTGCGGCTGGTGACCAGGCCCTGGTCCACCACCACTTCCTCATCGGTCCAGTTGGCGCCGGCATTCTTCAAATCCGTCTGAAGCGTGTGGTAGGACGTGAGGTTCCGTCCGCGCACCACGCCTGCTTCGATGAGCAGCCACGGTCCGTGGCAGATGGAGGCCACCGGCTTGTGCTGTTCGAAAAAGCTTCTGGTGAAGCTCTGAGCGTCCTTGTCCACGCGGAGGTGGTCTGCGTTGATAACGCCGCCCGGGAGCACCAGCGCGTCGAAGTCCGAGGCGTTTGCCTCTGCGACCGTCAGGTCGACGTCGAAAGTGTCGCCTTTCTCGGTGCCTTCGAACCCCTGCAGCTTGCCGCTTTTCAAGGCAACCAGCGTGGGCTCACCCCCGGCGTTCTTCACTGCATTCCACGGACTGGTGAGCTCAACCTGCTCGACGCCGTCAGTCAAAAGAAAGGCGACCTTCTTGCCGGCGATGCTGTGTTCTGACATTCGTCCTCCTCACTTGAGGCGGGCCACCGGCGCCTGTATGAGGCCGTGGATGTGCCGCCTTGAGAGTTGCTTGCCTGACAGCTTCCAGCCTAGGAAAGCGAAAAGTAATAAGCAAGCTGAGTATTTTTCATGGCGGGCGGAAACCGGACGATAGCCATCGACCGCTCATGCACGGTCGCCATACTGTGCATCCCGCCTGGAATTGTCGGTGCCTCGATGGATGATGTCGGTATGGAAAACGGCGCGGGGACAGCGGCAGCGATGAAGGGTGTTCATGCCTCCGTGGCCGGCCTGGACGCGCTGTTTCGTAAGGATGCCGCCCTCACCGCTGGCGCCGCTGGTGCCTCTGCCGGTAGCGGTGTTGGTGGCGGAATCGATGTGTTGCAGCGCGCCTACGAGCTCCGGCTGGACCGGCTGGGGCTGCTGTCGAAACTCGAAGCACAAATAGCCGGGCTGAAAGCCCGGGACGCCGCCGAGGCCCTCGACCTCCAACACGCGATGACCCCGCCGGAAGCACCCGTGCACGAACGGACCTACGCCGAAATGTCCGCGATCGAGGAAATCGCCGGCATCCTGACCATCAGCTCCCCCGCAGCCGCAGCGCTCGTCACCCAGTCCCGTCAGCTCTGCACCCTGCCGCTGGCCATGGACGCCCTGTCCTCCGGCACCATCTCGTGGCAACACGCCCGGATCATCGCCGACGAAACCGAGACTCTGGGCCCCGCCGGCGGAACCGCCCTGACCGCGCACTTCCTGGACCCCGACGCACCCAGCCCCGCCCGCGGAGCGGCCGCCGGGGATCTGGTCCCCTCCCGGTTCCGGGCCAAAGTACGGACCTGGCGCGAACGCCACCACCCCGAATCCCTCGAAACACGCCACGCCAAAAGCGCCGCCGACCGGCGCGTCGAACACTGCCCGGACAGGGACGGCATGGCCTGGATCTCCGCTTACCTGCCCGCGGATAAAGCCTCTGCACTGTGGAACAACATCACAGCCACCGCCCGCGGCCTGCAAGGACCCAACGAACCCCGCACCCTGGCCCAACTCCGCCCCGACATCCTCTGCAACCGGATACTCCGCACCCGCGAACCCGGCACACAGGAACCCGGCACGCAGGTACCCGGCGCCCGGGTCCTTCCAACCGGACCCGTTCCCGCCGGGAACGCGGCACCAACCGTTGGCGGCGGGTCAGGGCAGCCAGGCGCTGAAGTTCCCACCCCGCGGACCGAGGTGCTGGTCACCGTCCCGGTGTTCGCGCTCCTTGGCCTCACCGACGAACCCGCCATGCTCGACGGGCACGGCCCCATCCCGGCATCCATGGCCCGGAAACTGGTTGCGGACGGGGCACACTCCTTCTACCGGGTCCTGGTCGACCCAAGGGATGGGGCGCCCCTGGAGATCGGCCGCAAAAGCTACCGGCTCCCCGAAACGGTGAAGCGCTGGCTGCGGATGCGGGACGGTAAGTGCACCTTCCCCTGCTGCAACAACCACACCCTCGACAACGAAACAGACCACCTGCTCGCCTGGCACCACGGCGGAACCACCGGAATCAACAACCTGGCCCAGCTCTGCCCCAAACACCACCGCCTCAAACACAACACCCCATGGGCACCCACACCAGCAACCCGAAACGAACCACCCGGCTGGACCTCACCCACCGGCCGCCACTACAAAAGCGAACAACCCGACCAGGAACCACCACACTGGCCCGACGGGTGGCATCCCACCGGACCAGACGGCTACCTTTGTGCCGGGATGACCGGCTCTGCCCCGGTGAAGCCGCCCCAGCCCCTGCATCCTCCCAGCGCCCAAGTTCCTGCCTACCGATAGGAGCCTTTTCGAAGACACTCTTGCGGGCCACTTAACCGGGTGAGGTGCTGAGCTGCGTGGGCAGAATGTGTTTGCAGGCAGTTTTGTCTGGCTAACCCCGGTGGTGCTCAATCAGCCAGCCGGCCATCTGCCGGGCGCGCCCGGCGGCCTGCACGTCCCCCTCTATGGCCTGAAGAATGGAGCCTTTCATGAGGATCAGGAGCGAACTGGCAAACTCCCCGGTGCGCACCAGCCCCGCCTCTTCGCCTGCGCCCTGGATGTGACCATGAATTTTCGCGAGGTACTCGATGCTGGCCCGCCCCAGGGGATGGGCCGGTCCCATCTCGAGCAGAACTTTCGCGAAGGAACAACCCTCGAAGTCCTCCCGCCTGAACCAGTCCGAGAACACGTCAAAAATGGCCAGCAGCTGCTCCTCGGGATTGCGGCCCCGGCGAAGGGCCTCAGAGAGTATTGCATCCACGGTCCACTGTTTGTCCCGCTGTTCAAGGAAGGCCAGGACCAGGGAGTCCTTGGACGGGAAGTGGCGGTAGAAAGTGGCTTTGGCCACGCCGGATCGTTCAATCAGCTCATTGACGCCGACGTCACGGACGCCGCGTCGGGAGAAAAGCTCGTACGCCACCGACATGATCCTGGCAACGGACGTGCTGGCAGCGGTTTCAGGTAGGGGTGCGGCAGTGACCAGGGGTGAAGGAGCCACCGCGGAAGGCGGGGCCGAAGGTTCCAAACCCACCGCAGCCGGTGGAAGTTCCGCTTCTGGGTTCATTGCAATTCCAGCTTACCGCCGCCAGGGAAGACAGACCGGTCTTACCCGCTGTAATGTTGCTTCCAGCGCAGTGCTTGAGACGCCGCGGAGGTACCGGAAGGGCCGCTTCGGATTGGTGCAAGGAGGCCCCTATGTCAGCGGAGCGGATATTCCAAAGCGTGCCGTCGGATCCGGACCCCTGGATGTCCAACGATACGCCCGCCGAAATTCGTCGGCTCGCCCTTGAATCGCTTCGATGGCAGGCGCAGGAAATCATTGACGAAGTTCTCCACAGCAAGGCACCCGATGGAGAACTGGCCAGGGCCAGGATGCGGCGCTGCGTCGCCCGGCACCCCGGCGAACCGGAGCAGGCGTTGCTGGAGCAGCTGGCATGCAACCCGGATCTGCCGGTTTAGGGAAACTCTCTGGGCCAGAAGAGCTGGCAGCTACGAGCTCAAGGGCATATTGTCGATCAACCGCACCGGCCCCACCTTGGCGGCAATCAACGCCAGCGCTTCACCGCGGAAAGGGGTCTCGCGGCAGTTTTCGGCCAGCGGCTCCAGGGTGTCCGGATCCACCACCTCCAAGTAGTCCAACGCCACGAGCGGCTGGGACTCCACCATCGCCTGCGCCGATTCCAGATCCAGGGGTTCGCGGGATCTCGCCCTCTCCTCGAGTAACCGCAGTGCGCGGGACAGCACCAGCGCGGCTTCGCGTTCGTCCTGGTCGAGGAAGCGGTTGCGGCTGGAGAGCGCCAGCCCGTCCACGGCGCGCACGGTGGGCACGGCCACGATTTCCACCGGGAAGTTCAGGTCGGCCACCATCCGCCGGACCAGCGCAAGCTGCTGGGCGTCCTTCTGGCCGAAGTAGGCGCGGTACGCCGGCAGGCCACCCTGCACCTGCCCGGAAGCCGGCAGGCCCGACCCAGGTATGCCATAGTGCAGCAGCTTGGCCACCACCGTCAGGGCGCCGTCGAAGTGACCCGGCCGTGAGGCACCCTCCCACTTTTCACCAAGGATCCCGGATGTGACGCGCACCAGCGGCTCGCCGCCCGGGTACACCTCGTCCACGGAGGGCGCAAAAACCAGGTCCACGCCCTGTTCTTCGAGGAGGGCAGCATCGGCGTCCAGGGTCCGTGGGTAGCGGTCAAGATCCGCCGCGTCGCCGAACTGCAGCGGGTTGACGAAGATGGTGGCCACCACAACGTCATTCTGTTCGACGGCGGTGCGGGCCAGGGCAGCATGCCCCTCGTGCAGTGCCCCCATGGTGGGGACGAGTCCCTGGGACCTGCCGCCTCTGAGCGTCAGCAGGCGGCCGCTCTCGGCGTGCAGGTCGGCAACGGTGGTAACGATCTTGATGGGCATTCTCAGTCTTCCTCAGGTTCCAGGGCCTTGCGCAGTTCATCCAGCTGGCTTGGTTTCAGCAGCCCGCGGCCCTCGGCGCGGAGGCCTGTGGCGCGCGCCATCGCGAGGTAAGCTGCCAGCACATCGCCCTGCCCGCCGCCGTCGAACTCCCGCAGAGCCTCCGCATGGGCTTTCACCGTTCCGACGTCTCCGCGGGCAACGGGCCCGGTAAGGGCGGACTCCCCGGAGGCCAGCGCGTTCTCGAGGGTTGCCCTCAACAGGGGGCCGAGCATGCGTTCCGGCGCCTCCACCCCGACCACACTGAGCAGCTCGGAAGCCTGCGCAACGAGGGTTACGAGGTGGTTGGAACCGTGGGCCAGGGCTGCGTGGTACAGCGTCCGGTCCGCCTCGGCGATGACGACGGGTTCGGCACCCATCTCCACCACGAGCGCCTGCGCGATCGGCAGCATGGCAGCATCAGCGGTCACGCCGAAAGTGCAGTCCAGCAGGCGCGTCAGGTCCAGGCTCATGCCGGTGAACGTCATAGCGGGATGCAGGGCCAGCGGAACCGACCCCGCGGCGCGCACAGGATGCAGCACCCCCACCCCGAACCGGCCTGACGTGTGCGCAACCAGCTGGCCCGGCTGCCAGGCGCCCAGTTTCGCCAGTCCTTCAACCAGGCCCGGCAGGGCGTCGTCGGGCACTGCCAGGAGCACCAGCTCTGAGCGCTCCACGATCTCCTGGACTTCCAGGATGGGCACGCCGGGGAGCAGTGTCCCGGCCCGCTCACGGCTTGCTTCGGAAACGGCCGAGACGCCGACGACGGCGTGTTCAGCTGCGCGCAGGGCGGCACCGAGCACGGCACCCACCTTTCCGGCACCGATGATTCCGACGCCCAGGCGTCCGGGTTTAGCCATGCTGCTGGCCTTCCTGTTGTTCAGGCTCAACTGCCGGGGCGACCTGCGCCAGCCACTGTTCAGTAGTTTGCCGCTTCCGCGCCAGCCGGGCGCGGGCGGACTGTTCGTCAAAGAGTGTCCGCGCCTGCTCACCGCCTGCCTGCCGCAGCCGCGGCACAACCGGCCCGGCGGTGGTATGCAGGACCAGGTCAGTCACCCCGAACCAGCGCGCCACGGGGCCCTGGTGCAACGCCATCGACTGGGTCCGCTGATGGGGCACCACCACGAGATCGCGCCACCAGCGGCCTGAGCGGATCAGCAGGGCGGTGCCGGTGGCGGTAAATCCGTTCCGCCGCCATCCCAGTGGCGCCAGGAGACGCGCCCTGCGCGGCGTGGTGACAAAACCGCCGTCGGAATCCATCCCGTGCAGCCCGGCACCGAAAACAACGCCCGGCTGCGGAGTCCCGGGGTCCGGAAGCACCAGCGCGAGAATCGACATCACATCCTCGAGCCTGCCCACCGGCAGGAGCGTTGTACGGCCGGAGCCCTCGCCGGCTCCCTCAACGGCGCCGTATCCTGCGACGTTCACCTGGATCCGGTACCAGCCCAGCGCCCGCCACATCGGCGGCTGAGCTACTTTCAACGCCTGGATCCGGCCGGGCGGAAGTGTTTGGGCCTGCGTATCAAGCAGTCCGTACCGCAGCCGGATGCCATCAGGAGAAATGGCCGCAGTAAAGTTGTACCCCTTGTTGAATAGGCCCCAGTAACTGGCTGCGAGGCCAAGGGCGGCAGGGATCAGGTAGAAGTAGAACGCCGCGTTGCCGGTGATGGTGGAAAGGACCACTGAGCCCACCGCGCCCACCACCACAAAAATGCTCTGCTCGCTGAGCAGCAGGGAACCGATAAGGCGCGACGGCGGCACGGAGAGTACCGGAAATTCCGGCGCCTCAGGTGCCGGCTCCTCAGGGCGGGATGGATCCAGCGTCACTCCGGCTGCCCGGGCGAGGATGGTGGCCCGGAGCTGCCGGGCCTCGTCCATCTTCAGGTAAGCCAGCCGGACAGCGGACTCTCCGGCATCTGCAACCTCGAACTTGAGCTCGGCCAGGCCGAAGATCCGGGCCAGGAGGGGCTGCACGATGTCGATGGCCTGCACACGGTCCAGCCGGGCCTGGCGCTGCTGCCGGAAGACGAAACCGGTGTTGACGCGGACATAGCCTCCCGAGACTTGGTACTTGGTGAAATACCAGGTGAGGATGAAGCCCAGCACCGCGATGAGCAGCACCACACCGCCTCCGGCCAGCAGCATGGGCGCCCGGCCGGCGAACTCGTCTTCCAGGATGGGCCTGCCCTGCAGCGCCCGCTCGAAAACGTCCCGGCCGAAAAAGAAGCCAATGGCGGCCAGGGCTACCCAGCCACGGACAAAAGGCGACGCAGGGTGCACCCGCAGCCATTCGCCGTCGCCTCCGGCGCCCAGTGTGGACCCCGGCGCGGGATTTTCGGAAGCGGGGACAGCAACGGGGTCCCCCAGTTCCGGACGCGGCCCCTCCGCCGTCACAGTCCTGCCAGCCTGGCTTCGCCCCGGGCAGCGAGCTGCTCACGCAGCCGCGCACCTTCGGCCGCGGGCAGACCGGGGATCTGGGCGTTGGTGCCGGGTGAGGCCGTGTGCAGCTTAAGCGTGCACAGTCCCAGCCCGCGTTCCACGGGCCCCACTGCGATGTCCACGTACTGCATGCGGCCGTACGGAACAGCCATGGCGCGCTGGAAGAAAATACCCGTCCTGATCAGGAGATCGTCGTCACGCTCGGCGTATCCGATGGCCCGCACCTGGCGCGGAATCAGCACCAGCCGCCAGACAGCGAGCACCAACGCCGCCGCAGGCACGGAGGCGGCCAGCCACAGCGGCGGCCAGGCCCAGACATCCAAAAGGACAAACAGCAGGGGCAGGGACAGGACAAGCACCGTTATAAGGTTCCCCAGCGCCCACTGCACCAGCCGGACAGTGACGTACTTCGGTGATACCCGCTGCCAGACAATTCCCGGCGGATCAATCGCCTCGGTATGCATATTCGCCTTCTCCTGCGGCAGCTTCTCCGCGTACCGCGCGGCCGGGCTTGCCGTCTACGCCGTTCGTATCGCCGTCCTCCGGCGGAATCCGGCAGAACCGTTCAACCAGCAGGCCCACCACGATCATGACCAGCCCGCCGGCGGCCATGGCGAGGGCCCGCCATGTGATGCCCTGGTTGCTGCGCAGGCTCCAGATCCGCAACTGGTCCAGGAAGATTCCCACGTGCCAGCCGAGCAGGACCGTCCCGGCGTAGGCGCAGGCCTGGGCCAGCACCAGTGTGCGCGCTGCGAGGAGGGGATCTAGCATCCTCTTCTTTTGCGTGCTGTTGGGCTTGTTGCTGTTGCGCCACCGCAGGACCCTGACGCCGAGGACCAAAGTGATGACGACGATGACTGCCATGGTGGCGAGCGCCGTCAGCGGCAGGACCGGAGTGCCCATGCCATAACGGCTGGTCACCACGGTGGCGGACCAGCCCGCCACGGCCAGGATGAATCCAATCAGCAGGAGGCGCAGCGGGTTAAGGGGTTTCATCGCTTCTCCACCGCCCCCGCGGTGGGCAGTCCGTCGAAGTCGCCAAAGCCGTCGAAGGGGGCAATCCCGGCGAAATCCTCCGCCCGCGCGGCCAGGGTGCTGACGCGTTCGCCGTTCAACGTGGCTGCCGGCTCGATGAGCGACCAGGGATAAAGCACGAAGGCCCGGGAAGCTGCGCGGGGGTGGGGAAGGGTGAGGTCAGGATTATCGCTGCGCAGCTCGCCATAGGTGATGATGTCGACGTCGAGCGTGCGCGGCCCCCAGCGAACTTCCCGCACGCGGTGGTGCTTGTTTTCCACGGCCTGGCAGTGTTCGAGCAGTTCCTGCGGAGGAAGGTTGGTTTCGACCGTGATAACCATGTTCAGGAAGTCGGGCTGGCCCGGCGGCCCGCCCACCGGCTTCGTCTGCACTATCGGCGACACGGCGAGGAGGCGGATTTCGGGCGGGTCGACGAGGTCTGCAACCGCCTCGGTCAGCGTCTCGTTGCGCTCGCCCAGGTTGCTGCCCAGAGACAGCACCACCTTGGAATAACCCGGATTCATTGTCCCTCCCCCTGGACTGGTCTCTCCCCGTTGTTCCGTGCACGGTGGACGCTGACGGACACGTCACCGAAAGGCACCTCGATGGGGGCCTGCGGTTTGTGCACCGTGACGTCCACGGCCTGGAGCCTGAATTCACTGAGCAGGCTCTCCGCTATCCGGACCGCCAGCGCCTCAATTAGGTTCAGCGGCTCCCCCGAGATCCATTGAGTAATACGCTGAGCCACCTCGCCGTAGTGGGCGGTGTCCCGGACATCGTCGGATTCCGCCGCCTGGGCGAAATCCAGATAGAGCACCGCGTCCACAACAAAAGGCTGGCCCTCGCGGCGCTCAAAATCAAACACACCGTGATGGCCGACGGCGGTGACGCCGGTCAGCGTAATCCTGTCCATGGCTGGTCCTACTGGGTGGTTCTTGGGGCGGCCATGCGGGCGGCCACCTTGACGGCGTCGAGGCTGGAGCCGACGTCGTGCACGCGGACGGCCCAGGCACCCCGGGACGCGCTGATGGCGGTAACCGCAGCGGTGGCGGCGTCCCGCTCCTGGGGCGTGGCGGACTTACCGGCCACGGTCAGCAGCGTCCCAAGGAACCGCTTGCGGGAGGCGCCCACGAGAATCCTGTGGCCCAGGCTTTCCAGCTGGTCCAGGTTTTGCAGCAGCTCCCAGTTCTGGGCGTCGTTCTTGGCAAACCCCAGCCCCGGATCGATGATGATCTGGTCCTGGGCAACACCCGCGGCATAAAGCTTGTCCCGTACTCCGGCCAGTTCGGCCACTACCTCCCCGGCAACATCCGTGTACTCCGCGAGGGAGTTCATGGTGCGGGCGTCGCCGCGGCGGTGCGTGAGGATGTAGGGGGCTTTGGAGGCGGCTGCGAGTTCAGCCATCTCCGGTTCCATGGAGAGGCCTGAGACGTCGTTGATGATGGCGGCTCCCGCTGCGAGGGCGGCAGCGGCAGTGGAAGCGTGGATGGTATCGATGCTGACCAGGGCACCGGCCTTCACCAGCGCCTCGATCACGGGAATCACGCGCTGCTGCTCTTCTTCCGGGCTGACGTCCTCAGCACCGGGACGGGTGGACTCTCCCCCGACATCGATGATGTCCGCTCCCGCGTAGAACATGCGCAGTCCGGAGGCGATGGCAGTGTCCGCCGTCGCGTTCTGGCCGCCGTCACTGAAGGAGTCCGGGGTGACATTGACGATGCCCATGACCAGGGTGCGGTCCGTGGGCAGGTCTTCGAACCGCGCCAGCGGACGTGGTTTCCGGAGGACCGGCAGCGGAGAGGTCGCCGGGCCGGTTCCCGGCGCTGCAGCAAGTGAATCCATGGTGATGGTTACCTTCCGAGGATGAGGCTCATGGCTTCGGCGCGGGTGGCCGGGTCATGAAGCTGCCCGCGGACCGCACTGGTGACGGTCTTCGCTCCGGGCTTGCGGATACCGCGCATTGACATGCACATGTGCTCGCATTCAACTACGACGATCGCGCCACGGGGTTTGAGGTGGGCGACCAGCGCTTCGACGATTTCCGTGGTGAGGCGCTCCTGCACCTGCGGACGGCGGGCGTATATGTCCACGAGCCTGGCGAGCTTGCTCAGCCCCGTGACCTTGCCTTCGTGTGAGGGGATGTAGCCCACGTGGGCCACCCCGTGGAACGGCACCAGGTGGTGCTCGCAGGTGGAATAGAAGGGAATGTCCTTGACCAGGACCAGTTCCTCATGGTCCAGGTCAAACGTGGTGGACAGGACGTCTGCGGGGTCGTGGTGCAGCCCGGCAAACATCTCGGCGTAGGCTTTGGCCACCCGCTTAGGGGTGTCCACCAGGCCGCCGCGGTCCGGATCCTCCCCGATGGCCAGGAGGATCTCACGGACAGCGGCCTCGATCCGGGGCCGGTCCACCTTCAGGTGTTTGGAGTGGTGGGCGCCGCCCTCCGCCGGGTATCCGGCGGAGGCGGGAACGTCGTCATCGTCGAAGTGGGTCACGTAAGAAGCTTAGCCGCGAAGGACGTCAGGCCCCGAGTCGGGGATTCCTCCCTGGAACGGGGCGTCTTCGGGAACCCCCTGCGGATGCGGCGGCTGGGCGTCCAGCGGCTCATCCAGCCGCGCCCGCTTGGCTTCCTCCTGGGCCTCGCGCTCTGCCTTTTCCAGGCGGGATTCCACCGGTCCGGCCTTCTGGACCGGACGGGTTTCCTTGGAAAGCCACACCTCGCGGAAGTCGCGCTTGCGGATGTCGCGGAAGATGTCGGAAATCTCGTTCTGGTTCAGTGTTTCGCGTTCCAGCAGCTCGAGGGCCAGCCGGTCCAGGACTTCCCGGTTTTCGGTGAGGATGGCGTAAGCCTCGTCGTGGGCCTGGTCAATCAGCCGGCGTACTTCCTCATCCACCACGTAGGCGATCTGGTCCGAGTAGTTGCGCTCGTGCCCGGCGTCGCGTCCCAGGAACGGTTCGCCGCCGCCCTGGCCCAGCCGGACAGCGCCGACACGCTCGCTCATGCCGTATTCGGTGACCATCTTACGGGCGGTTCCGGTGGCCTTCTCGATGTCGTTCGATGCGCCGGTAGACGGATCGTGGAAGACGATCTCTTCTGCGACGCGCCCGCCCATGGCGTAAGCCATCTGGTCCAGCAGCTCGTTGCGGGTCACGGAGTACTTGTCGTTTTCCGGAACCACCATGGTGTAGCCCAGTGCCCGGCCGCGGGGAAGGATGGTGATTTTGGTGACCGGAGCGGAATTCCGGAGCGCGGCTGCCACCAGGGCGTGGCCGCCCTCGTGGTATGCGGTGATCTTGCGTTCGTGTTCCTTCATGACCCGGCTGCGCTTCTGCGGGCCTGCCATCACACGGTCAATGGCCTCGTCCAGTGCACGGTCATCGATCAGGTTCGCATTGGAGCGGGCGGTCAGGAGGGCGGCCTCGTTCAGCACGTTGGCCAGGTCGGCGCCGGTGTAGCCGGGGGTCTTCTTGGCGACCGCCTTGAGGTCAACGCCGGGCGCCATGGGCTTGCCCTTGGCGTGAACCTGCAGGATCTGGTCGCGGCCGATCAGGTCCGGCGCGTCTACGCCGATCTGCCGGTCGAAGCGGCCCGGGCGCAGCAGTGCGGGGTCCAGCACGTCCGGACGGTTGGTGGCGGCGATCAGGATGACGTTGGTTTTGACGTCGAAGCCGTCCATCTCCACCAGCAGCTGGTTGAGGGTCTGCTCGCGTTCGTCATTGCCGCCGCCGATGCCGGCGCCGCGGTGGCGGCCTACGGCGTCGATTTCATCCACGAAGATGATGGCCGGCGAGTTGGCCTTTGCCTGTTCGAAGAGGTCGCGGACGCGGGAGGCGCCGACGCCGACGAACATCTCAACGAAGTCCGAGCCGGAGATGGAAAAGAAGGGAACACCGGCTTCGCCGGCAACAGCGCGGGCCAGGAGGGTCTTGCCGGTGCCTGGAGGGCCGTACAGCAGCACACCCTTGGGGATCTTGGCGCCTACGGCCTGGAACTTGGCCGGTTCCTGCAGGAATTCCTTGATTTCCTGGAGTTCCTCCACGGCCTCGTCCGAGCCGGCCACATCAGCGAATGTCACCTGCGGCATGTCCTTGCTGACCATCTTGGCCTTGGACTTGCCGAACTGCATGATCTTGGAGCCGCCGCCCTGCATGCGGGTCATCAGGAACCAGAAAAGGGCGCCCAGCAGGATGACCGGGATCAGGAGGGAGAGCAGGCCGGAGAACCAGTTGCTTTCAATCGGCTGGTCCGTGTAGCCGCCGGTGGGGGCAGAAGCGGTAACAGCCCGGACAACGTCCTGGGCACGGGCGTCAACAAAGTAGAACTGGACGCTTTTGCCCTTGTCCTGCCCGTCCTGCTGGTAGTTCTCCTTCAGCACCAGGTCAACGCGGTTTTCGCCATCAAAAATCTTGGCCTGCTCGACGTTGTCGCCGGCGAGCAGTTCCAGGCCCTTGTCAGTGTCAATCCGTGCGGCGCCGCCAGGGGCCAGGGTTGCAAAGGCCACCAGGAGCATGCCGATCACGACAACGATCCAGATGCCCGGGCCCTTGAAGAAGTTCTTAGCTTTCATCTGTTCGGGGGCTGGCCCCGTCCCTCCTGGTAGTGCTGCACGGCGAGTAGTCTGCGCGCGTGATGGTGCTGCGTCAGCTTCTAGCTATACACCGTCCGGAGTAGATCACGCATGGTACGGGGCAAAAGTTCCCTCTGGGCGTACTGGAGCCGCCCAGGGCAGGACCCTTCGCTGCCCTAGGTCCGGGGTCCTGCCACGGACCCGCGCGGCACCAGCGGGCAGTCCAGGAGGACCGGTTCGGTGACTGCCTCGTCAGCTGCGGAGTCCTCTTCCACTGTTTCCACCAGCCGTTCCGCGGCCCAAGCGCCCATCTCGTAGTGGGGCAGGGCCACGGTGGTCAGCCCCGGGTGCAGGTTGGCGGCAATCAGTTGCAGGTCCTCGAAGCCAACAACGGAAAGGTCGGCAGGAATGGACAGTCCCAGCTCGGCGGCAGCCCGGTAGGCGCCCATCGCCATTTCGTCGTTGTAGCAAAACAGGGCCGACGGCGGGTTGCCGGATTCGAGGATCCTCCGGACCGCCTCGTAACCTCCCTTTGCGTCGGCCGGAGCTGCCTCCACAGCCGCCGAGCCGCCGTCGAGCCCGGCGGTGATGAGGGCGCCGCGGTAACCACGCAGCCGCTCCCGCGCAGAGAGAACCTCCGCTGCGTTGTTGATAAAGCCGATGCGGGTATGCCCGGCAGCAAGCAGGGTTTCGACGGCGGTTCGCGCGCCGCCGCATTCGTCCGGAACCACCGAGGGGAAGCCAGCGCCGGCGCCGACGGCGTTCACGAGGACAGCCGGCACCTTGGCGAGACTAGCCGGGGCCTCTCCGGCCAGGTTGCACGCGGAGGCGTAAAGGACACCGTCCACCTGCCGCCCCAGCAGTTCCTCCACGTCCGCTTCCCGGGACTCCCGACTGTCAGATGGGGAGCTGCTGACCACCATCAGGGTGTACCCGCGGGACCGGGCAGCACGGTCTGCTCCCAGGATGATCCGTCCGGAATGCGGGGTGGTGGACGTACCCCCGCTGACCAGCCCCAGTATCCCGGTGCGCCTGCTGCGGAGCGCCTGCGCCAGACGGTTCGGCCCGTAGCCCAGTTGCAGGGCGGCGGCCCGCACCTTGTTCCGCGTCACGGGGCTGATCCGCGCGTGGGCGGCATCGTTCAGGACGTGGGAAACGGTGGTAACGGACACCCCCGCGGCCAGGGCCACATCCCTAATGCCAATGTTCCCGGGCAAAGTCCGCGGCGCAGCCTACTCGTAAACGTGCGGTGCCAGGGTTCCCACGAAGTCAAGGTTGCGGTACTTCTCGGCGTAGTCCAGGCCGTAGCCCACGACGAATTCGTTGGGGATGTCGTAGCCAACGTACTTGACGTCGATTTCCACCTTCGCGGCCGTGGGCTTGCGGAAGGCGGTGCAGATCTCAACTGAGGCGGTACCACGGGACTCCAGGTTGGTCTTCAACCAGGACAGCGTCAGGCCGGAGTCGATGATGTCCTCGACGATCAGTACGTCCTTGCCCATCAGGTCAGTGTCCAGGTCCTTGAGGATACGGACAACGCCGGACGACTGGGTACCCGAACCGTAGGAAGAAACAGCCATCCAGTCCATGGAGATGTGGCTGTGGAGTGCCCGCGCAAGATCGGCCATGACCATGACGGCGCCTTTGAGGACGCCCACGATCAGGATTTCGCGGCCCTCGTAGTCCTTGTCGATCTGGGCAGCAAGTTCGGTGATCCGCTGCTGGATTTGCTCCTTGGTGTAGAGAACGTGCTTGAGGTCTGCCTGGACGTCGTTTGAATCCACCAATGGCTCCTGTGTAGATGCGGGGTGCGACTATTTTGCGGGCGGTTTTTGAGGCCGGAATACTAGCTTCCCACAGCGTGCGCCTCCGCGGGGACCGGGTGAGTCCGGATCGGCGGCGGCAGGGCGGTCCGCGGCAGGTACGTCCTCAAGCTGCGCCAGCGACAACCTGTACACTCCCACTCCCCCGGGCAACTCAACCGGGCCGGCCGAGCCCTGCCGCCGCAGCAACGCTTCCGCCGCCAGAAGCCGCTGGTAACTGGGCTGCTGCCCGCCGACGCCGGCCGCTGCCTTGGCGATCACCCGGAACCGGATGGCGGGGGCAAGAGCGCGCAACGCCTCCTCGGGAAGGCTTAATTCCGAGCCGTTCCGCTCCACCAGTGACGTGAAGGTGGCTTCTGCCACATCCTCCAGGTAGTCGGCGTCCAGCTGAAGGATGGACGCGGTGCGGGCCAAGGACTCGGCGACGCCGGGACCCAGCTTTTCCTCGAGGTGTGGCAGCACTTCCACCCGGGTGCGTGACCGGGCGAAGGCCGGGTCAGAGTTGCTGGGATCGTGCCACGGACGCAGGTCTTCAACTGCACAAATTTCCTCGGTGTCCGCCCGGCGGAGTCCCAGGAACGGCCTCAGCAGCTTCCCCCGCGACGGCCTCATCCCTGCCAGCGAACGGGTGCCGGAACCACGGGCCAGGCCCAGCAGCACCTGCTCGGCCTGGTCATCCAGGGTGTGGCCCAGCAGGACTGCGTCCGCTCCCTGGGCGCCTGCGGCCGCTTCGAGCGCTGCGTGCCGGGCTTGACGCGCCGCGGCTTCCGGCCCGAGCCCTTCTCCGGCTACCGTCACCCGCCTGACTTCCACGGGGGCAAGGCCGAGTTCCGCCAGGACCTCCGCTGTTTCCGCCGCGACCGCTGCAGAACCCTCCTGCAGTTGGTGATCCACCACCACCGCGCCCACCGAGATGGGGTGGCCGTCAACGTGTCCGCGACGGGCGAAGTAGGCGGCCACCGATGCCAAGGCGAGCGAATCCGGGCCGCCGCTGCACGCCACCAGTACGTGCCGCGGATAACCGGCCCGGGCCAGAGCGTCCTGAAGCATCTTCCGCGCCGTCCCGACCACGGGCGCGAGCCGTCCGGGCCGCAGACGGCCGCTGCGCTGGGCGGGTTGGGGCGCGGTATTGATCAGATTCCCATCCGCTCGAGCCACAGCTTGGCGTCGTGGATTTCCGGCTCGGTGGGCAGGTGGTCCACGGACTCCCAGACCCGGTTGAAGCCGTCCATTCCGGCGGCGTCCACCACGGCACGGACAAAACGGGCGCCGTCGGAGTACTGGCGCATCTTCGCGTCCAGGCCCAGCAGGCTGCGGATGAACTTTTCCACCACGCCGCGGTCCTTGCCGCGGTCGTTGAACCGCTGGCGGATGGTCTTCACGGACGGCACGATGCTGGCATCCACGGCGTCCATCACCACGTTGGCGTGGCCTTCGAGCAGGCTCATCACGGCGGTGAGGTGCGAAATGGCGGCCTTCTCCTCCGGATCCTGCAGGAGGTCCAAAATGGCGCCCCGTCCAGGCGTGTTTCCATTGCCCGTACGGTCCTTCAGGGAACGGGCAGCGGCGGTGGCCCGCTCCATCAGCGTGTCAACGTTGCCCAGCAGATGCCCGCTGAGTTCGTCGATCTGCTCCAGCATGTGGTGCCGCAGCCAGGGAGCGGCCGCGAACTGGACCCTGTGCGTCTGTTCGTGGAGGCAGACCCAAAGGCGGAAGTCCTCGGGAGTGACGTTCAGTTCGCGCTCCACGGCCACGATGTTGGGGGCGACGAGGAGCAGTCGCCCGCCCGACGGCGCCGTGGAACCTTCGGCAAGGGCGGCAAAGGGATCGTACTGGCCCAAAACCTTGCTGGAGAGGAAGGCGAGGACCGCACCGAGCTGGCTGCCGGTGATGGCGCCGCTGACACTGGCCGCGGCGGGACTCACCGTGCCGCGCCGGTTCTCGAGCATCTTTTCCATGGCGGGCTTGAGCATTACGGCGAAGCTTTGGGTGTTGGCTTTCGCCCATGAGGCGCGGTCCACAACCAGCACTGTGGAATCGCGGAGGTCCCGCGCCGCTTCCAGGCCGGTAATCTCGTGGACGTGCTCCACCGAGGCATCCGCAAGGCGGCGAAGGCTGTCCACGGCGTCACCTATTTCCGCCTGGTTCAGGACCGGGCCGGCAGGAACCAGCCGCGCCGCGGTGGAGGCGGCGAGGTCCCAGTTGATCAGGGACGATGCCTGGCTGGACAAGGTTTGGGCTGACGACTCACTTGCAGTGGACTCCATAGCTCCCATCAGACCACAGCAGCCCCGGGATAGTCCTTAAGTTCGCTGACCGGCGAACCCCGGCACGTCCGCGAAGTGGGCGCGGTGTCCTGACGGCCTTGTCCGGCGTCACCGGCAGCCGCAGGCCGCCAGCGCCGTCGCGGCCTGGTCCAGCGCCGCCCTGTTGCCGGCGGCGCCCGGCGTAAGCCCGTTGCCTATGAAGGAGAAGACCAGGAGGCGGCCGTCGGCGTCCACCACGTAGCCGCTGAGCGCCAGCACTGTATTCAGCGTGCCGGTTTTGGCCCGGACCAACCCTGCACCCCGGGCTGTTGAGTCGTCACGGTAACGGGTGTTCAGGGTTCCGGTGAGGCCGGCCACCGGGAACCCGTCCAGGGCGGCCCGCAGCCTTTCGTCCGTGCCTGTGGTTATCACCCGGACCACTTCGGCGAGCTGCCGGGCCGAGACCTGGTTTCCCATGGCCAGGCCGCACACGTCAACCAGCGTCACCGCATCAGCGGGGATTCCGGCTTCGGCGAGCTGCGCGCGGACGGCGGCAGTGGCCCCGTCATTACTGCCTGGCTGGCCTGCCGCTGCCGCTGCCATCCGTCCGAGGACCTCCGCAAGGTAGTTGTCCGATTCGCGGAGCATGAGGTCCACCTGCTCGGCCACGGTGGCGGACTCCACTTTGGCCAGTGCTGCCCCGCCTGCTTCCCCGGCCGGCCCGCCCGCTGCCTGCCCAGTGCCGGGGGAACGTTCGACGGCGGCCGCCACGGTCAGTCCCGCGGCCGCGCCTGCCGCCCGGAGCCGGGCCGCGAACTCCTCGCCTGCCGTGATGGCCGAGTCCTGCGGGCGGGGCCCGGTAGTGACGGCGGGGTCGTAGCGTGCCGAGTTCAATGCCAGAGGGTAAATTGGCGCCACTTCACCGGCCGCCACATCGCCGCTTCCCCAGGCGGGATTCAGCGCCGGGCCGGTGAAGAGGGAATCATCCACGAGGACCTTGATCTCTCCGGTTGTCCCCGCTGCAGAAAGCGCCTGGACCGCCGCGGCAGCAAGCGTGGCAAGGCCCCCGTGGCCCATCACCTCGTTCCCGTTGGAATCCCCGGGCGCCAGGAGGACGTCACCACCCCCAACAAGCACCACCTGCCCGGCAGCGGGACCTGCAACAACAGTGGTGGTGAACCGGTGTGCGGGGCCAAGGGAACGCAGGGCCGCCACTGCGGTGAGCAGCTTCAGGTTGGAAGCGGGGACCCGGCTCTCGGAACCGCCCCGGTCAAAGAGGACCTGACCGGTGAGGGCATCCTGCACCAGCCCTGTGAAGTTGCCGCCGCCGTCGGCCTTCAACAGGGGCTCCAGCTGGGCTGTGACGCTGGAGGCCAGCGGGACGGCCGCATTGTCATCCAGCGGCTCGAGTCCCTGCTCCGGACTTAGCGTGGCGGGGGGCTGCTGCCACGCAGGTGCCGGCGGAACGGGCGCGGGGGGCTCGGGCCCCAGGAAACCAGGGGCAACCAGCAGGGCTGCGGGGACCAGAAGGGCAACAAGGAGGGCTGTCAGCAAGAGCACAGGCCAGGACCTCCCGGGGCCGCCAACGCCGCCTGGGACACTGCGGCGGATACGGCCCGGCAGCGGCTCCCCGGCAGTTGGTTTGGTCATGCTGGTGCTGGTCCTCAAGTCCTGAAATATCCCCACAAGTTCCTGATTCCAGGGCCTCTCGCTATATCCTCAATAATAGTCGGCGGCACGGACACTCCTTTTGGTAGGCCGTCCAGTGTGCCGCGAACCCCCTGCAATTGCCGAGGAGCATTCCATGAAGCATGACGTGACCATCGAGATTCCCAAGGGATCACGCGTCAAGTACGAAGTTGACCACGAGACCGGCCGCGTCCGCCTGGACCGCGTCCTCTTCACCTCCATGCAGTACCCCACGCACTACGGGTTCTTCGAAAACACCCTGGGCGAAGACGGCGACCCGCTGGACGCACTGGTGCTCCTGCAGGACTTCGACCTCCACCCCGGCGTCATTGTTGAATCGCGCCCCATCGGCGTTTTCAACATGACCGACGACGGCGGCGGAGACGCCAAGGTCCTGTGCGTGCCGGTTGACGCCCGTTTCGACCACATCCAGGAAGTCAGCGACGTCAGCGACTTCCTGATCAAGGAAATCGAGCACTTCTTCACCCGCTACAAGGACCTGGAACCGGGCAAGTGGGTCAAGGCCGAGGGCTGGGGCGACCGCGCCGCCGCCGAAGCCGAGCTGGAAGCCTCCATCAAGCGTTACGTGCCCACGGGCCACTAATCCCCACTGTCCCCCTCACCGGAGCAGTACAACGGCGGGTGCCTGACTTGCGAAAGCCAGGCACCCGCCGTCGTTGTCTGTCAGTACCTCCAAGCAGGATATGAAACTCTTGATGCGTGAACTCCGCACCAACTTTCAGCCCGCCCTGCGGCCCGGTCACCGGCTGGCGGGACGGCGACGTCATCCGGGCCACCGGCATTCCCTACGCCACCGCCGGCCGTTTCCAGGCTCCCGTCCCTG
Source organism: Arthrobacter sp. sptzw42 (assembly GCF_059089685.1). Taxonomy (NCBI): domain Bacteria; kingdom Bacillati; phylum Actinomycetota; class Actinomycetes; order Micrococcales; family Micrococcaceae; genus Arthrobacter; species Arthrobacter sp. sptzw42. The sequence continues at coordinate 109,604 of NZ_JBNHEX010000007.1, read as the reverse complement.
CCCCTGACTGGACCGAGCCGTACGCTGCAACCTCCCCGGCTCCCGCCTGTCCGCAAGGGCCGGTGCCGTTCCTCGACGACGTCCTGGGCACCCGCTACGGCGAGCTTCCGGGCAGCGAGGACTGCCAGAACCTCTCCATCACCATGCCCGCAGACCTTGCCCCGGACGAGAGCCTGCCCGTGATGGTCTGGATCCACGGCGGCTCCTACACCACCGGTTCAGGCGACCTGGCCATCTTCGACCCGGCGGTCCTCGCGGCTGAAAACCGGGTGGTGGCGGTCTCGGTGACCTACCGCCTGGGACTGTTCGGATTCCTGGCAACCCGCAACGGCCGGCCCGGCAACCTGGGCCTGCTCGACCAGCTTGAGGCATTCCGCTGGGTGCAGCGGAACATCGCTGCCTTCGGCGGCGACGCCGGCCGGGTGACCGCCTTCGGCCAGTCGGCCGGCGGGGACGCAATCGCCCATCTCATGGCAACCCCTGAGGCGCCGTCGCTGTTTCAGCGGGCAATCATCCAGAGTGCGCCCCTGGGCATCTCGCGCGGGCGGGCAAAAATGAACCACGCGATGGGCATCGCCGCGGAAGCGGTCACGGAGGAAACCCCGGCGATGGACGTGGTGGAACGGGAGGACCACGTAGCGCAGGTGGCCCGAAAATTCGGAATGCTGGCCGCCATGCCTTTCGGGACCCAATACGGCCATGCACCCCTGCCCGGGGAAGCGGACATCGAGGCTGCCTGGAACCGCGCAGCCCCCGGCATCGAAGTGCTGATCGGACACACGTCCGAGGAGGCACGGCTCTTCCTGCCGCGCAGCCCGTACCTTCACCGGCTCGCAGGCGTGCCTGTGGTCGGCAACGCCGCCGTCAAGGCCATCGACTGGGTGGTCACCGAAACGGTCTATGGCCGGGCGAGCCGGAAATTCGCCCGCCGCCATGCCCGGGCCGGCGGAAAGGCCCACCGCTACGTGCTGGATTGGCATGCCCCCCGCAACATTTTCGGCGCTGCCCACACCATCGATCTCCCGCTGCTCCTCGGCAACCGGACCACGTGGGACGGCGTGGGGCTGATCGCGGGAGCCCGCTGGGAGGACGTGGATGCCGTCGGCCGGCAAATGCGCAGCCTTTGGGCAGCCTTCGCCCGGGGCGAGGACCTCGAGGACAAAGGTGGAATACCCGGGGCGCTGCAGCTCACATCAGAACGGCCCGCGGCACGGTCCGGCCTGCCGGCAACGGCGTTGCGGACTGCTTCCACCATGTTCCGGCGCCGGTAGCAGTCATGGCCGGCGTACTTGCGACCCCCGCGAAGCATCCCGGCTAGGCACCCAGCTTCCAGTTCGTGATCTCCTCCGGGTCCTCCCCGTGGGTGCGGGTGTGCTCACGGGCACGGATCCTGCTGTCCTGGAGCTCCTGCCGCAGCAGCGAATGCTTTTCCGCCAGGCCGGGCACGCGGTCGATGGCGTCGATGGCCAGCTGGAACCGGTCGATGCCGTTCAGCATCGCCATGTCGAAAGGCGTAGTGGTGGTCCCCTCCTCCTTGTAGCCGCGCACGTGCAGGCCCTCCTGGTTGCTGCGCCGGTAGGTCAGCCGATGGATGAGCGCGGGATAGCCGTGGTAAGCGAAGATGACGGGCTTGTCCGGGGTGAAGATCCCGTCGAAATCGCGTGCCGGAAGGCCATGCGGATGTTCGCTTGCGTCCTGCAGCCGCATCAGGTCAACCACGTTCACCACGCGGACCTTTAGTCCGGGCACCCCGGCGCGAAGCAGCCCGGCCGCGGCCACCGTCTCGACAGTGGGCACGTCCCCGGCACAGGCCAGGACGACGTCGGGCTCCTCGCCGGGGACCTCGGACCCGGCGAACTCCCAGATGCCCAGTCCCCGCTGGCAGTGGGTGGCGGCGTCGGCGGGCCCGAGCCACGTAGGTGACGGCTGCTTTCCGCTGACCACAATGTTTACGTAGTCCGTGGACGCCAGGCAGTGCTCCATCACGGACAGCAGCGTATTGGCGTCCGGTGGCAGGTAGACGCGGATAACCTCTGCTTTCTTGTTCACGGCGTGGTCTATGAAACCCGGGTCCTGGTGGGAAAAGCCGTTGTGGTCCTGCTGCCACACGTGCGAGGACAGCAGGTAGTTCAGCGACGCCACAGGCTGGCGCCACGGCAGCTTGCGGTGCACCTTCAGCCACTTGGCGTGCTGGTTGAACATCGAGTCGACGATATGGATGAAGGCCTCGTAACAACTGAAAACACCGTGCCGGCCGGTCAGCAGGTAGCCCTCCAGCCAGCCCTGGCACAAGTGCTCGCTCAGCACCTCCATAACCCGGCCGGAGCGCGCAAGGTGCTCGTCGGCGTCGTCAATCCGGTACTGCCACACCTTGTCCGTGACCTCATACACGTTTTGGAGCCGGTTGGACGCAGTTTCGTCCGGGCCGAACAGCCGGAACGTTTCCATGTTCAGCTCGATGACGTCCCGCATCCACGAGCCCAGGGTGATCATAGGGCTGACGCGATCCGTCCCCGCGGCGGCAACCTCGACCGCGTGGTCCCGGTAGTCGGGCAGCTTCAAAGGGCGGCGCAGCAGGCCGCCGTTGGCGTGGGGCGTAGCGCTCATCCGGTAGTCCCCGGTGGGTGCACCCCGGGCGACCTCGGGCCGGAGCCTGCCGTCGCCGTCGAACAGTTCCTCAGGACGGTAGGACTGCAGCCATTCCTCGAGCAGCCGCAGGTGGTCCTCATTGGTGTGGACGGCCGAGAGGGGCACCTGATGGCTCCGCCAGGTCCCTTCAACCTGGAGGCCGTCAACCTCACGTGGTCCCGTCCAGCCCTTCGGCGAGCGCAGCACAATCATGGGCCACCGGGGCGCCCCGCCGTCACTTTCCTCCGCGCCGTCCGTCCCGGCGGGCGTGCGCCGGGACTCCTGGATGGCGCGGATGCCGGCCATGCAGGTTTCCAGTGCCGCGGCGAAGTCCCGGTGCGCCTGCGCGGTGTCGTCCGGGTCCTTCACGGTGACGAAACAGGGCTCGTGGCCGTAACCCCGCAGGAGCTGTTCCAGCTGGGCTTCGGGCATCCGCGCAAGGATGGTTGGGTTGGCGATTTTGTAGCCGTTGAGGTGCAGGATGGGCAGCACGGCGCCGTCTGTCGCCGGGTCCAGGAAGTTGTGCGAGTGCCAGCTGGCCGCCAGCGGCCCGGTTTCGGCCTCGCCGTCGCCAATCACGACGGCGGTTACCAGCTGGGGATTGTCGAGCACTGAACCGTAGGCGTGTGCCAGGGAGTAACCGAGTTCACCGCCCTCGCTGATGGAGCCGGGGCTTTCCGGAGCGGCGTGGCTGGGAATGCCGCCCGGGTAGGAGAACTGGCGGAACAGCTCGGCCATGCCGTCAGCGTCGTTGCCTACGTGGCCGTAGATTTCGGAATATGTTCCTTTCAGCCAGGCGTTGGCCACCACGGCCGGGCCGCCGTGGCCGGGACCTGCCACAAAGAGCATCTCGGCGGAGTCGCGGCGGATCACCCGGTTCAAGTGCGCGTAAACGAAGTTAAGCCCGGGTGTGGTTCCCCAGTGCCCCAGCAGGCGGGACTTGGTGTGCCCGGCCTTCAGCGGTTCGCGCAGCAGGGGGTTGGAGCGGAGGTATATCTGGCCCACGGATAGGTAGTTGGCAGCACGCCACCAGCGGTCTACGAGTTCGAGTTCGTCCTGCCCCATGCTGCCGGCCATAACCATCCTCACGTCGGGTTCGCCGCCAAAGGCGGCCGTCGGTCCATCGCATCAGATGGCTCCGGGCGAGGCAACCCCGCTTGCCCCCACTCTGCTACCTGCGGGTAGTCTTTGGTTCAAATGTTCACCTTGACCATCAACCAGACCGACAGCCGGCGTGACGGCGACCGGGTGCCGCAGTTACTTAAGGACCTGCGGCACATTCCTGCGCGCCTGGATTTTGACCGGTCCGTGGAGGACGAGGTCCAGGGCATCGTGGACTGCCCGCACCAGGCCGTGGAAGCCGCGCTGATCGCACTGCGCTGCGGCTCCTGGTACGTGGGAATCGGCGTTGGGCCGGTCAACAAGCCGCTGCCCAACCAGATTAAGGACGCCTCCGGTCACGGACTGGTGTACGCCCGGCGTGCAGTGGACCGGCTGCGGAACAGCAAGGAGCGGGTTCCGGTGGCGGTAGAGGGACCCCTGGCCGATGTCGCCCATGACGCTGAAGCGGTGCTCCGGTTGCTGGGCCATATCGTCCGGGACCGTTCCAGCGCTGAGTGGCGGGTCCTTGACCTGCTCACCCCGGGCGTCCGCGGCCAGCAGAAGGCTGTGGCCCAGGAACTGGGCATCACCACCCAGGCGGTCAGCAAAGCAGTGGCCCGCGCGCAATGGAACGAGGAACACGCTGCCCGGCCGGCCGCAGCAAGGCTGCTCGCACTGATCCTCGAGGTGCGGTAGCGGCGCTATTGGCGTGCTTGCTGCAGTTCAGTCGACGGCGGTGATCACCTCCGTGCTGTCCGTCCCGTTGCTGCTTGGAGCCGCCCTGCTGCTCGGCTGACCTGGGGTGCGGGTCAGCCCTGGCTGGCGGCCAGCACCGGTTCGCCGTTGAAGTACTCAAGCTGCCAGCCGTCGATCGCGTGGTGGTGTGCGAGGTTCAGTACGGCGTTGTCAATGCTCTTGAGGGTGCTGCCAACGGCGCGGCTGAGGGTCACCCGAAGCAGCGTTCCGTGGGCGACGACGAGAAGCCGGCGGCCGCGGAATTCCTCAGCCAGAGCCTCCAGGGCTGCGAGTCCGCGGTCCGCTGCCTCGTCCTCGCTTTCGGCGCCCCGGAAACCACCGGGAATGCGCATCGCATCGAGTTCCGGCCCGGCGCGCATGCCTTCCGCGGGCCCGAAGCTGCGCTCGACCAGTTCGGGGACGCGCCGGACATCGCTGAGGCCAAGCCCCGCGGCGATGACATCGGCGGTCTCAGCTGCGCGGCTCAGGGGTGAGGACACGATGGCGTCCCATTCGTAGGCCGCGAGGACAGCGACTGCATCCCGCGCCTGGGCCCGGCCCACCTCGTTCAGCGGGATGTCCGTGGATCCCTGCAGCCGGCGCTGCGCATTCCAGTCGGTCTGGCCATGGCGGATGAGGGCGAACGTCGTAAGGGTCATGCTTTCCATTCTGCCCGACGACGGGCGTCCGCTTGGCCAGGGACCGTGCGCATCGGCGTGCGCTCCGCCGGCAGCTTTAGAGGAGGCTTCGCAGCACGTGGGCAGCGCCGTCGTCGAACACGGAGTGAGTCACTTCGTCCGCGGCGGCGATGACTTCCTCGGGGGCCTGGCCCATCGCCACGCCCCGTCCGGCCCAATTCAGCATCTCGATGTCATTGCGGCCGTCGCCGACAGCCACCGTGAGGTGCTGTTCGATCCCGAGGCGGCCACGCAGGCTTTCCAGGGCGCTGGCCTTGGTGACGCCGGCAGCGGCGATGTCCAGCCACGCGGTCCAGCCCACCGAGTAGGTGACGCCGGCAAGGCCGATGTGCTCGATCGCCTCAGTGAATTCTTCGGGTGTGTTTTCGGTGCTGAACACCACCACACGCACTGCCGTGGCCTCGAGCATGGTGTGAAAATCCACGCCAACGGCCTCGACGCCGAAGCTGGCATCCTGGAAGCGTTCGGTGGAAAGGAAGTTGCCGTCCTCGTCCTCCAGCGCGTACTTCGCCGACGGAAGCCGCTCGCGCAGTGCACGGAGCGCAGGAGCGGGATCGAAGGTGGCCTTGTGGATGACCTCGTACCCGTTTTCAAGATCCGGGTGAAGCCGCAGCGTCACGCCGCCGTTGCAGCACACCGCATAGCCGCGCTCGATGCCGATTTTCTCAAGGATGGGGAGCATGGCGTTGAGGGAGCGCCCGGTGGCGATCATTACCTCGTGCCCGGCTGCCACTACTGCCTGTGCCGCTTCGCGGACGGCCGGCGTCATGTGGCCGTCGTGGTCCACCAGCGTGCCGTCCACATCCAGGGCGATCATCAGCTTTTGGGCTGCGTTCTTGTTTTCGTTCTCTCGCCGGTCATCGTTGCCGGCGACTGAGGTTTCAGTCAGCGTAGTCATCCATCAAGTAGAGCAGATGCCGCCAAAATCCTGCTAGGACGCGCGCCACAGTGTTATTGAACAGTTGGTAAATGCCTCTGGCGGGCCCGGCACCGGCGAAGTGCAGGTGCAGAGTCCGCCAGAGGGGGCGAAGCCCAGGACCAGCCGAACCTACAGGACCGGGAGGACCTCCAGCCCGCCGAGGTACTTCTGCAGTGCCTTGGGCACGTTGACCGAGCCGTCCGCATTCTGGTGGTGCTCCAGCAGTGCCACGATCCAGCGGGTGGTGGCCAGCGTTCCGTTCAGGGTGGCAACAGCCCGGGTGCCCTTGGCCACGCCCTCGGAATTGAGCGCGCGTTCGCGGATGTTCAGGCGGCGGGCCTGGAAGGTGGTGCAGTTGGACGTCGAGGTCAGCTCGCGGTACGCCGCCTGGGTGGGGACCCACGCTTCGCAGTCGTACTTACGGGCGGCGGACATGCCAAGATCGCCGGCAGCGGTGTCAATGACCCGGTACGGCAGCTCGCACTTGGCCAGCATCTCCTCTTCCCAGGCCAGCAGGCGCTGGTGCTCGGCGGCCGCTTCCTCAACTGTGGTGTAGATGAACATCTCCACCTTGTTGAACTGATGCACGCGGATGATGCCGCGGGTGTCCTTGCCGTGGGATCCGGCTTCCCGGCGGTAGCAGGAGCTCTGGCCGGCGTAGCGGATGGGGCCCTTGGAAAAGTCCAGGATTTCGTCGGCGTGGTAGCCGGCCAGCGCAACCTCGGAGGTGCCCACAAGGTAAAGGTCGTCTTCGGCGAGACGGTAGATCTCGGCGTCGTGCTTTACGTCAAAGCCCGTTCCCTGCATCGTCTCCGGGCGCACCAGAGTGGGCGTGATCATCGGGACAAAGCCGGCCTCGATGGCCTGGTCCATGGCCATCTGCAGCAGTGCCATCTCCAGCCGGGCACCTACACCGCGGAGGAAATAGAACCGCGCGCCGGAGACCTTCGCGCCGCGTTCCATGTCGATCGCGCCGATCAGCTCACCGATTTCCAGGTGGTCCCTGGGCTGGAAGTCCGGGAACTCCCGCGGGGTGCCGACGGTCTTGACCACAACGTAGTCGTCCTCGCCGCCCTCGGGGACGCCGTCCTCGACGAGGTTGGGAATGGTGCGCAGCAGTTCTTCCTGCTTCAACTGCGCGGCGTCTGCCTCAGCGGAGGCGGCCTTGACCGAGTTGGCCAGCTCCTTTACCTCGGCCAGCAGGGCCTTCTTCTCGTCGCCCTTGGCCTGGGCCACCTTTTTGCCGAATACATTTTGCTCGGCGCGGAGGTTTTCGAAGCGGATCAGTGCCGCCCGGCGTGCAGAGTCCGCGGAGATGATCGCGTCCACCACTGATTCGTCTGCGCCGCGGGCGCGCTGGCTGGCTCGGAACTTATCCGGGTTTTCGCTGAGGTCTTTTACGTCGATCACCTCATAAGGGTATCCAATCCGCAGGAGTACGACGGCGGCGGGCCGGGGTACGGGACCGGCGCACCTGACGCCGGGATACTGTTGAACCATTATGAGCGACCTGATTCTCTATCTGCTGATTGCGGTGGCTCTTGCCTTCGCTGTCTCCAGCTGGTGGGGAGTCCGCAGGCTCAAGGCGCTGCACGTGCGCAGTGCCGTAGGTGGGGATGCGCACGAACCAGGGCTTACCCAGCAGCGGGTCGCCGTCGTCCTCAACCCGGTCAAGGCCCGGTCGGAAGAAGCCAGGGCAACCATCCAGCGCGCATGCCTGACTGCCGGCTGGGACGAGCCGGTGATCTACGAAACCACGGCGGAGGACCCCGGCTTTTCGCAGGTGCAGGCGGCGCTGCGGCACAAGCCCGACGTCGTTGTGGTGGGCGGCGGTGACGGCACCGTACGGGTGGTGGCTGAGTCCCTTGCCCGCACCGGAGTAGCGATGGGCCTTATTCCGCTGGGTACCGGCAACCTGCTGGCCCGCAATGTGAACCTGGATGTCAACGACCTCCACGGCAGTGTGCAGACGGCGCTCTTCGGCCACCAGCGCTTCATCGACACCGCCCGGATGGGCATTGAGAACTCCCGCACCGGCCAGTCCTCCGAGCACGCCTTCCTGGTGATCGCCGGCATCGGCATGGATGCCGAAGTTCTGGCGGACACCAACGCTGGCCTCAAAAAGACGTTCGGCTGGCTTGCCTACACTGAGGCCGGTATGCGCCACCTGCCCGGCCGGCGGAAAAAAGTCTCGATCTCGCTGGACGGCAGCCCCGACCAGGTCCGGAACATCCGCAGCATCCTTTTCGCCAACTGCGGCCTGGTTCCCGGCGGCATTGATTTCATTCCGCAGGCCATGATCGACGACGGCATGCTGGACGTGGTGGTGATGAGCCCCCGCAGCGCCATCGGCTGGCTGCTGATGTACGTAAAGATCATGTTCAAGCACAGCGGGAAACTGCCCATCATGACCGTTTACAGGTCAGGCAGGATTGTCATCCAGTGCCCGGAACCGATGCCCACGCAGATCGACGGCGACACGGCAGGAGAAGCCACCAGGGTTACCGTCCAGGTGGAGCCGCGTTCGCTGTTGGTCAGGGTTAGAGGGCAGGATTTGCTGGTCTGAGGAACGAAGATCAGGCGTGGGCTTCCTTGTGTGCCTCGGCGGCTGCTTTCGCGGCGGCGCGGGCCTCGGACTGCTCACGGATCATGGCCTGTTCCTCTTCGAAGCGCAGGCGGTCAGCCCGGTCTGCCTCGTCGCCGTCCCAGTCCTGGTTGTCGGCGGTGGGGCGGGGATTGATGATCATTCCCTGGCCATCGTTGTCAGAGCTGTTGGTACTCATGACCCGCTCCCTTCGTTAGGGGCCATCCCCCAATGTGGATCAAGTAAGCATACGCATTGTCCACAGCCCGCGGAAGTGGTAGGAAGTGCAATTACCTACGCTGTGGGCGAAGGGCCGGAACCGGTTTCCGGCGGCCCGCGGGGGGCTGCAACCCGTCCACCCACTGCCGTGCCGCTTCGAAGGCATTGTCGGAGGTATGCGGCTCCACCCGCGTCTCCTGGCCATCGGCCCGCGGGTAGGAGCCAAGGAAACGGGTGGCCGGACTGATGCGGTGCAGCCCCGCCAGGGCATCGGTTACGCGAGCGTCATTGAGGTGGCCGTCCGCATCGATGCTGAAGAAGTAGTGCCCGAGGTACTGTCCGGTGGGCCTGGATTCGATCCGGCTGAGGTTCACGCCCCTGCTGGCAAACTGGTCCAGGATCTCCATGAGCGCGCCGGGCCGGTCCTCGGGCAGGGGCACTACAACCGTGGTCTTGTCCGCCCCGGTCCGTTCGGGCAGGATGCCGGGGCGGCTGACCAGGATGAAGCGGGTAACAGCGCCGGGGTTATCGCCGATGTCCTCGGCGAGGGCGGAAAGCCCCGGCTGTTCCCGGGCAACAAGCGGCGCGCAGATGGCGGCGTCGTAGTGGCAGTCCGCGTCCAGCAGTCCCACGGCTGCTGCGGCAGTTGACGATCCCGGCACGTATTCTGCTCCCGGCAGGTTTGCCTCCATCCACAGCCTGCACTGTGCCCAGGCGTGGCCGTGGGTTGAGACCCGCCGGATGTCCTGCAGCGCTACGCCGGGCCGGGCCACCAGGACAAAACTGATGGGTACCAGGACTTCGCGGATGATCCGCAGTTCAGGACCGGTGGCAATGGCGTCGAGGGTGGCCGTTACACCGCCTTCCACTGAGTTCTCGATGGGAACCATCGCCGCACTGACTGCTCCCTCTCGCACCTTGTCCAGCGCGGCGTTGACGTTTGACGCCGGGACGCGGTGGGCCTCGGCAGCGCCGGGCACCTTCAGAAGGGCTGCTTCGGTGAAAGTGCCCCCAGGCCCAAGGAAGGCATAGGTGGCAGCGGGCGCAGGCATAGGTATTCCTTCAAAGACATGGAAGCGCCCGTGGCCGGGCGCCGAAAGTAGCGAAGCTTGCGGGGGCCCTACAAAACCAGCGGCTTGAGCCCGTTGTCGGAGACCAGGGGCTTTCCGGCCTCCAGCCACTGGTCCATGCCGCCGGAGACATTGATCGCGGTGTAGCCCTGGCCCGTCAGCCACTGCGCTGCGCGGAAGGAACGGCCGCCGGTGCGGCAAATGACGTACAGATCCTGGTCCGGATCGAGTTCGTCCAGCCGCGCGGGAAGCTGGTCGAGGGGGATGTGGAGGGCGCCGTCAGCATGCCCGGCAACCCATTCGTAATCCTCGCGGACATCCAGGATGGCGGCATCGGCGGGGAGGTCGTTGACGCGGACGGTATCAAAATCGCTCATGGCAAGTCCTGTCTGGCAGATCGGGTTCAGGGTTAAGCCTAGTGCCCGCGCCGTGCCCGCAAGTTCGGCAAGTTCGGCAAGTTAGGCTTCTGGATAAAACTTTAGGAGGCCCTTTGCCTGCAGAGCAGCCCACCATCCTTGCCACTTCCGGCGGCATCAGGCCCGGTATGCGCACCCGCCTGGAGTTCGGCCCTTTGCTGCACCACGCCGTCGAACTTTCCGGCGTCAGCGGCCGGGCGCCGAAGGTGACCCATATAGGCACCGCCGCAGGGGACCAGCGGGCGTTCCATGCAGAACTGGACGAAGCGGCACGGCTGGCGGACTTCGACTTCAGCCACCTGAACCTCTTCACCATGCCCAATCATGCCGACCCCGAGGCGCATCTGTTGGAGCAGGACGTTGTGTGGGTCAACGGGGGCTCGGTGGTGAACCTGCTGGCAGTGTGGCGGGCCCACGGCCTCGAACATATCCTTCGCCGGGCATGGCAGAGCGGAGTGGTCCTGGCCGGTGTGTCCGCCGGGTCGATCTGCTGGTTCAAGGGCGGAACCACGGATTCCTTCGGGCCCGAACTGCGGGCAGTAACGAATGGCCTGGCCTTCCTCCCTTACGCCAACGGGGTGCATTACGACTCGGAGGAGCGAAGGCGGCCGCTGGTTCACCGGCTGGTGGCGGACGGGACGCTGGGCGAGACGCACTGCACGGACGACGGCGTCGGGCTGGTTTACCGGGGCACCTCACTGGTGGAGGCCGTAGCCGAAGTCCCCGGAAAGGGCGCCTACGTCGTCACGGCTTCCCGGAACGGAGATGGCGTGGACGAGGAACGCCTGGAACCGAGGTACCTTGCCTGAATTACACGACCTTTCCGCCGTCGCCCTTCGGGACAACCTCCGGAAAGGCGAGGTCTCCTCAGCGGAAGCGGCAGCGCACTTCCTGGGCCGGATTGACCAGCACAATCCCCTGCTCGGGGCGTTTGTCACGGTGACGGCTGAACAGGCCATGGACCATGCCCGGGCGGCCGACAGGCTTCGAAACCGGATTCCTGTCGAGGAGCTCCCGCTCCTGCACGGCATGCCCCTGGCGTTCAAGGACCTCACTGACGTGGCCGGGGTGGTGACCACGCACGGCAGTGCTGCGCTTGACCACAAACCTGCCGTGAACGACGGGCCGTTGGTGGCGCTCCTGAAAGATGCCGGCGGCGTGTCCCTGGGAAAGACCCAGGTGCCCGAATTCGGGCTGACCGCCTACAGCGAAAACCGCGTGGCGCCGCCGTCACGGAATCCGCACGCTCCCAGCAGGAGTTCCGGGGGTTCCTCGGGTGGAAGCGCCGCAGCGGTGGCCGCCGGACTTCTTCCGTTCGCGCCCGGCTCGGACGGCGGCGGGTCCATCCGCATCCCGGCCGCCGCCTGCGGATTGGTGGGGCTCAAGCCGGGCCGCGGGCTGGTGCCGGCAGGGGAAAGCCTGGGAGACCCGGCCCGGCTGGTGGTGTCCGGCCCGCTGGCCAGGAGCGCCGCCGACGCCGCCCTGATGCTGGATGCCCTCACACCTTCCGGGTCCGCCCGGGATCGCGGCTACCTCGCCCGGCTGGAACAGGAGCCGCCCCGGCTAAGGATCGGCGTCACCTTGGACAGCCCCTGGTCCGGCACCTTTCCTTTTACTCCGGACCAGGAGGCATTGGACGCACTCCGGGCGGGGGAGAAACTTCTCGAGCACGCGGGGCATTCGCTCAGCGAAGCGAACATCCGCTATGACAACCGCTACCCTGATGCCTTCACCACCGCCTGGACGGCGCCGGTGGGCACGGCCAGGATCAGTCCGCACCGGGAAGCGCTGCTGGCGCCGCTCACGCGGACATTCCGCCGCCGGGCCCAGCAGCGCAGCCAGGCGAAGGTGAACGAAGCGGTTGCTTTCCTGCGGCAGTTTGAGCGCGACACCGTAGCGCAGTACGCGCAGTGGGACCTGCTCCTGATGCCGGCGCTCGCCCAGACGCCGCGCCCGGTGGGCTGGTTCACCGGCACCGCGCACGGCGGCGACCGCTGGCCGGCGGCACAATGGGCAGGCGATGCCGACGGCGACTACCGGAAACAGTGCGAATTCGCGCCATGGTCCTCCATGGTCAATGTGTGCGGCCTGCCCGCCGTCACCCTTCCGGTCCACTGGACCGGCGACGCCCCCGGCCTCGGGCTGCCGATGGGTATCCAGCTAATAGGCTCCTCGGGTTCCGAGAACCTCCTGCTGCAGGTGGCGCATCAATTGGGTTACTGAAGCCTCGAATGGGGCCTTGTTGACCTGGTTCTAACGTGGGTTTAATACTGCCGTAACCGTGATGCATAAGACTGGCAGCACCGCACCGGTTCCGTTCCTGCAAAGGCCAATACTCAACGAGGAGTTGCCCTCATGGGCGCTGAACATTCCACCACCGCCAGCGAAGCCTCCCGTCCCATGCAACAGGGCAGGCGGGACCTCAGCAACGCCAACGTCAGGGAGGACCTGGCCAGGACCGGCCGCTGTGCGATGGTCCACTTGCCCACCGGCCGGATCTGCCTGCTTCCACTCAGGCACCACGGGCCGTGTGAGTTCCACCGGCCGCAGGACGCCGAGGACGTCATCTCCGGCGGCTCGTAAGCTGCACCTCCTCCTCGCAGGGCAGGCTACGGATCCCTCGACTCCGTGGGCGAACAGGAGGACGATTAAAGGGCAGTCACCATAAGGAGGCCTGTGATGTGTTATTCCTACAGCAACAAAGACTTCGGACGGAGCACCAGAAAAGAAGCTGACCGCCAGCCCGAAGCGAAGCAGGAAACCCCGGTAGAAACACCGGAAAAGCCGGTGAAGGCACAGAACTTTACGTTCTGGGCATTCCCGAACTGGCGCAGGACGCCGGCACCGCGCACCCCTTCAGCCGAACGGAGCGAGGAAAGGGTCTGACGCCGGCATGGTCAATGACAACGGAAGGGACTCCAATGGAGGCCCTTCCGCTGTGTCGGGACGGCTGCAGGCCACCCCCCTCCCGCCACGTGGTGATTTTCCAGGACTCAGCTCCTTCCCCGCGTTGTGCTGCAGGAAGACCTCCGACTAGGGTGGGACCATAAGCATGCTTATTATTCACGTCCGCAGGAAGGGAACAGCATGAGCACGGAGAACTACCCGTCCCCCGCGCCGGACCGGCAGCCGGAGCCCGGCACCGGGAACTACACCTCGGCCCCATCTTCAGCCGGAACGTCCTCCCCCGCCGACTCCCCAGCCCCCGGGACCGGAGTAAGCCAAAGCCCGCAGGCAGCAGAGAGCACCCCGGCAAACGGACCCCTGCCTGCCGCTGACCAGCCACGGGTGACCCGTGCCGGGGTGGTGTGGGCCGCCGTCGTGGCCGCCCTGATCCTGCTGATCCTCCTGATCATCTTCATCCTGCAGAACCAGGACCAGGTGGCCGTCCGCTACTTCGGGCTGGAAGGATTTGTCCCGCTGGGGATGGCACTGTTCATCGCCAGCGTGACCGGCGGCGTCCTGGTGGCAGTGGCCGGTGGTGCCCGCATCCTGCAGCTTCGCCGGAACGCGCACCGCGCGCGCTCTCCGCAGCGGTAACAGCGCACCGCGCTCCGGCACCTGGCGGACCACACAAGGCCAGGGTGCTTCCTTACATACCCGCCACCTGATGAATAAGCTGGGGTTGTACCTGGAATACAGGAGGGCTATATGCGCGGTGATAACGATGCCTCCGCAGAGCGCCGTCTGCGGCCCACATTGACGGCAAGGACCCGGCACCCGCTGCCCCGCCGGATGCTGGCAATCCTTGTCCTGGCCATGGCGGGTTGTGCATCTGCTGGCGACCCCAAGCCTGCCGAACGCACCCTTTTGCCCGGAAGCACCGTCAGCACCGCATCCCTTCCGGCAGGGACCTCGGACTGGGCCCTTTACGAAAGCCCGCTGGTTCCACTCGATGACACTTCCGCCGACTTGGCCATGCCGGTGGTGTCCGCGAAGGGAGGAATGCGCGGAACAGCCTACTTTGACCTCGTGACCGTTACTGAGTACCGGCCGGATGGAACTGAGATTCGGGAGGTCTCACACGATGACCTCACCAGCAAGAGCATTGTGAAGTGGTACGAGTGGAGCAGCGGCACCGGGAACCCGCCGCCCACGTTCTCGCGGGAAACCACCGGCTACCAGGACGATGGAAGCCTTTCGATCTCCAACGCCGAGGGAACAGATGCGATTACGGGCTGGAGCAATGACGAGCACCTGTTCAAGGTGGTGCCGGGCAACCAATACCGGATCCGCGGCTACATGCGGGGACAGGATATCGAGCTGACCGGCGCCGGAACGGACATCGGCTTCCATCTGGACTTTTACGCGGTGGAGGAATAACAGAAGGCGCCGGCCCCTCAGGCTGCCGCCAGGACACGCCCGGGCCGCCGTCGCAGGTCTACTGCCCCAAATAGGGCAGCACGTAGACGGCGAAAATGACGAACGCCGCCAGGAGCGCGAGGGCTCCTGCTCCCGACGCGCCGTGCCGTCGAGTGTCCGGATTCCGCCCGCCGGCCGCCGTTCCGCGCACATTTCCCTGGCCCCTGGTACGTGGAGGCACAACACGGGCAGCCGGCACGGGCCGGGGCTCGCCTCCAGGATCCGAGGGCGCCGGGCGTGCACCGGCCGGTTTCACCACCGTGCCGGAACGCACGTTGCGGAACGCCGTGATTCCGGGTTCCTGTTCGTGCGTGAGCTGCTGGCCAAGGTGCGCATAGAGCCCCGCCACGGTCTGCTGGTCCAGCACCGGCGGCAAAGCTTCAATGGCTCCCACAACGCGCTGCGAACCAGCCACGGGCACGTCAGCGTTCGTCACGCCGAACAGATCAGGTTGGGCCGCCATACAAATCAGGGGACGCACCAGCCGGCGGTGGGGCGGCGCCATCACGGAGGCGACGGCGGCGCATTGGGCAAGCGCCCCTTCCACGGCCTGGGTGCGGGCGTACCGGCCCTGCCACAGCACACCGGAGGAGACGCGCACTTCGCCCGTCCAGTTCTTGGCGTCCACCACCACCACACCGCCCGGGCCCACCAGGACATGATCCAGGCTGGCTTTTGGCCGACCCGGCCAATAGACGTCATGCAGCACGTACCAGCCGCGGGGCACGAGCTCGCTGAGCTTCTCCGCCACCACGCGCTCACCTGCTGCTCCAGCATCCCATGCCTTGGTGGAGTGCTCGGCCTGGTCGAGCCGGCGTTTGAGTCTCGCGACCCTTTCGGCGGCCAGCCTGGAGTGCTCCGCTGCCCCGTCCCCTGCCCCCATGGCCGTCCCTGCTTTCATTGGAATTTCGACGGCGGAAGGCCGTCGTCGCCCTTTGCTTACGGACTCTCCGCCCGGTTTTTCCGAAAGTAACAGGAGGCGGTGGCGGCGGTATATAAGTACTTTTCCGGACCGGTACTCAGGCGGGCTACTCGGCTGATGACGCGGTTCCGTCACAGGCGGGACACACGACCGGATTCTGGACGGGTCGTTTTGACTCCGGCCCGGGTCTGGCATGCTGTAGCCATGGCTAGCCGCGCGGGTACAGTTGCCCAACCCCAGGACCTTGTTGACATCACTGCGCTCCTTGACGCGTATTACGACATCACGCCGGATCTGGGTGATCCCGGCCAGCGTGTGGCGTTCGGAACCTCCGGGCACCGCGGCTCGAGCCTTAAAGCGTCATTCAACGAGCAGCACATCGTTGCCATCACGCAGGCGATCGTGGAGTACCGGGCAGGGCAGGGCATCACCGGCCCGCTGTTCCTGGCCAAGGACACCCACGCCCTCAGCGAGCCGGCGCAGAACTCCGCGCTCGAGGTCCTGGCTGCCAACGGCGTCCAGGTCCTTATCGACGCCCGCCACGGCTACACGCCCACCCCGGCACTGAGCCACGCCATCCTCACCTACAACCGGAACGCCGGCGCCGGCGCTCCCCAGGCGGACGGCATTGTGGTCACCCCCAGCCACAACCCCCCGGCCGACGGCGGCTTCAAGTACAACCCCCCGCACGGCGGCCCTGCCGACTCCGATGCCACCGGCTGGATTGCCAACCGCGCCAATGAGCTCCTCGAAAACGGCCTGAGGGGCGTGAAGCGCGTACCGCTGGCCGACGCACTCGCTGCCGACACCACCGGCAAGTTCGACTTCCTGAGCAGCTACGTGGATGACCTGCCATCGGTCCTGAACCTAGACGCCGTCCGCGAGGCCGGTGTGCGCATTGGTGCTGATCCCATGGGCGGCGCGGCAGTGGACTACTGGAGTGAGATTGGCGAGCGCCACCACCTGAACCTCACAGTGGTCAACCCCACGGTGGATCCGCAGTGGGCGTTTATGACACTGGACTGGGATGAAAAGATCCGGATGGACTGCTCCTCCCCCGCGGCCATGGCTTCACTGATCCGGCGCATGGCTGATGCGTCGTCCTCCGGCCAGCCGGCCTTCGATATTGCCACCGGCAACGACGCCGACGCTGACCGCCACGGCATCGTCACACCTGTTGTTGATGGGGTGGGCGGGCTGATGAACCCCAACCACTACCTCGCTGTCGCCATCGACTACCTCTACCGCAACCGCAGCGGCTGGAACCCGAATTCCGTGGTGGGCAAGACCTTGGTGTCCTCCTCGATCATTGACCGGGTGGCAGAGAGCCTCGGCCGGAAGCTGGTGGAAGTTCCGGTGGGCTTCAAGTGGTTCGTTCCCGGGCTGCTCTCCGGCGAGGGTGCGTTCGGCGGTGAGGAATCAGCCGGCGCCTCCTTCAACAAGAAGGACGGCAGCGTTTGGACCACGGACAAGGACGGCATCCTGCTGGCCCTTCTCGCTTCGGAAATCACGGCGGTCACGGGCAAGTCCCCGTCCCAGCTCTACAAGGGCCTGACCGACCAGTTCGGCGCCCCGGTCTACGCGCGCATTGACGCCGCCGCTACCCGCGAGCAGAAGTCGGCACTCGGCAAGCTCTCGCCGTCGGACGTGACGGCAACCGAGCTGGCCGGCGAGCCGATCCTTTCCAAGCTCACGGAAGCGCCGGGGAACGGCGCGTCCATCGGCGGGCTCAAGGTGGTCACAGAGAACGCCTGGTTCGCCGCCCGCCCGTCCGGCACGGAAGACGTTTACAAGATCTACGCCGAGTCCTTCAAGGGCGAGGAGCACCTCAAGCAGGTGCAGGCCGAAGCCAAAGCCCTGGTGGACGGCGTCATCGCCTAAACGGTTGCTGCGGGCCCCTGGCCCCACAGCCGCAGGATGCGCCGGACGGTGCGGTCACCGTCCGGCGCCATGTCCACCAGGGCAATCCGGTCCAGCACCACCTCCTCACCCGGGTTCAGCCGCCTGCCGCCGTGGTGCGAAACGTGGGGCCGGTAGCCGGAGAGGGTATGGCCGGGCGTCAGGACCTTGCCGTCGAGGTTCCCAACGGCCGCCACCAGCTCTTCGTGCAGGGCCTGGAGGTCCGGCTGCGGTTCGATGAGGCTGACGGGCACGGAACCGTTCCGGCCAAACCCTGCGTCCTCCCCTGCGGTGAGGCGGGCGCCGAGTGCCCTGCGGGCAGGGCCGTCGGCAAGTGCGGCAGCGCCGACGGCAGGGTCGGCACCGTCCGGGCTGTCGACGTCGAACCTCACCAGGGTGATGTGCAGCGGCCAGTCAGTGCGCAGGAAAACTGCGTTGTCAGCCACGGCTTCGACGAACACGACGAAGATGAGATTCCGCATCTGCCCAGTCTCCCACCACCCCCCCGCGACGCTCTCTCACTTAATGCAGGTTAAGCACAAACGCTCTTTCATGGGGTGAAAGAGCGTTTGTGCAAAAGGCGCATTAAGTGAGAGAGCGTCCGGGTGGGGCGGGCGCAATCAGACGGTGCGGACGACGTCCTCGTAGGCGAACTTGGGCTTGGCTTCGCCGAAAGCGTCCTCGGCGGGCTGGCCGATGTTAACCACAAGGAAGCTCTTCTGGTCCCCGTTGGGGAAGAACGCAGCGTCAATCGCACCGAAGTCTGCGCCCGTCATGGGACCTGCGGCGAACCCGAGGGAGCGCACGGCCAGGATGAAATAGCCGGCCTGCAGGTGGGCGTTGTTGTTGCCTGTGGCGGCTGCGAGCTCCGGGTTGGCGTCATACATGGCCTTGGGGGCGTTGTAACCGGGAAGGAAGCTGTCCCACCGCCCGGCCCAGTCGGTGTCGAAGCTGAGGATGGCCACCAGCGGAGCAGAGGCGGTCTTGGCACGGTTGCCCGGCATCAGGGCGTCAACCAGTGCGGCCCGGGCCTCATCCGAGCGGACGTAGGTTACGCGCAGCGGCTGTGAGTTGAAGGCTGTTGGGCCGAACTTGGTCAGCTCGTAGATAGCCTGCGCCTGCTCCTCAGTCACCTCTCCCGTGAAGGAGTTGGCGGTCCGGGCCTGGGCAAAAATGGCGTCGACGGCAGCCGGATCGATGACTGCTTCTTCGTGGGCAATGGTCATGGGCTTACCTTTCGCTGCGCCTCCCCGCTGCTTGGGGCGGCCTCGTTGCTTTCCATACTTGCAACTTCAACCACTGCGGTCCTCTTCCCGTGACGGCCCGTGACATCCGACACAGCGGACCGGCACCTGGGGCTGGCGGTATTCTGGAGCAAACTGATCTTCGCCCTCCGCGGCACCCCCCTTTTGAAAGGCTCCCGCCATGAGCATGCTCGGAACCAAGTGGAAGCTGCACGGCACCGGCAAGTCCATCCGCCCAGGCCACGTTGTGGCCCCTGACGAGCGGCTCGCCTGGCCGCTGACCATCGGCGTGGGCATGCAGCACGTGGTGGCCATGTTCGGCGCCACCTTCCTGGTGCCCATCATCACCGGCATGCCGCCCGCCACCACCCTGTTCTTCTCGGGCATCGGCACGCTGCTTTTCCTGGTGATCACCAAAGGCCGGGTGCCCAGCTACCTCGGGTCGAGTTTCGCGTTCATCGCGCCCATCATGGCGTCCCAGCAGCAGTTCGGCGTGCCCGGGGCCCTGGGCGGCGTGGTCCTGGCCGGGGCAACCCTTGCCTTGGTGGGCGCCATTGTGCAGAAGTTCGGCGCAGGCTGGATCAACCGGCTCATGCCGCCCATCGTCACCGGGGCCATCGTCGCACTGATCGGGCTCAACCTTGCCCCGGCAGCAAAGAACAATTTCGACGCCGCCCCCGTCACTGCCGTTATCACCCTTGCCACGATCATCCTGGTCAGCGTCCTCTTCCGCGGCATCCTGGGCCGGCTCAGCATCCTGGTGGGTGTGGTGGTGGGCTACCTCGTAGCCATGCTGCGCGGCGAGGTGAGCTACGAAAAAATGGACGCCGCCGCCTGGGTGGGCCTCCCGCAGTTCCAGACCCCCGAATTCCACGTGGGCGTCCTGGGCCTGTTTGTCCCCGTGGTGCTGGTGCTGGTGGCCGAAAACATCGGCCACGTGAAATCAGTGGCCGCCATGACGGGCCAAAACCTCGACGGCGTCTCCGGCCGCGCGCTTATGGCTGACGGTGCGGCCACCGTCCTTGCCGGCTTCGGCGGCGGGTCCGGAACCACCACCTACGCCGAAAACATCGGTGTCATGGCCGCTACCAAGGTCTATTCGACGGCGGCCTACTGGGTGGCAGGCATCTTCGCCATCCTGCTGAGCTTCTCCCCCAAGTTCGGCGAGCTCATCGCCACTGTTCCGCCAGGCGTTCTGGGCGGTGCCGCCACCATGCTGTACGGCATGATCGGCATCCTCGGGGTGAAGATCTGGGTGCAGAACAAGGTGAACTTCTCCAATCCGGTGAACCTCACCACCGCGGCCGTGGCCCTGATCATCGGCATCGCCGACTACACCTGGACCATCGGCGACCTCAAGTTCACCGGTATCGCGCTCGGTTCCGCCGCTGCCCTGGTGATCTACCACGGCATGAAGTCCATCGCGAAGGCCCGCGGGACCGTGGCCGAGCCCGAAACCGAACAGGCCGGTTTGCCGCCTGCAGCCAAGGCAGCCATGACCGCAGCAGCAAAGCGCACGCCCAAGAAACGCTAGCGCCGCCCTGCTAGGCCACTTCGCCGACTTCCCCGGTGTCCTCGGGCGCGCCCGAAGACCCGCTTCCAGCGGGGTGGCCGGGCGGGAACGGGCCAGGGCGCCCAAGTCCGAAGACCGGTCCTGGCTGGGGACGTTTCGCCGCCAGGGATTCCACCGTGTGGGGCCGGAGCCGGCTCAGCACCCAGGGGAACAGGTACTGCCGCGCCCATACCAGGTCATCGGCCCTTGCCTGCTTCCAGCCGGAGGTAGGAACAGGGCGGGG
This sequence comes from Arthrobacter sp. sptzw42, assembly GCF_059089685.1. NCBI lineage: Bacteria > Bacillati > Actinomycetota > Actinomycetes > Micrococcales > Micrococcaceae > Arthrobacter > Arthrobacter sp. sptzw42. Next base: position 89,011 of record NZ_JBNHEX010000007.1, on the reverse strand, counting down.
TTGCAGGGCCTTCAGGGAATGCGGGACTCCCAGTGCGTCAAGGGTAGCGGCAGCCACAGCGTGGTGGCCCAACGGTGAAAGATGCAGCCGGTCTTTGTCCCAGGTCCGAGGGTCGTGGAGCGCCGGCAGGCACCACAGGTCCACCATCACTGCGTGATGGCGCCTGCCAATGCGGTGGAGGTGCTCGTTGTATATGGCCAGCCTTCCCCGGGTCTGGCCCAGCATCGGCGTGTTGCCCCAGTCCGGCCCGGCAAACAGCAGGACGGTTCCGCCCGTCCCGGCCAGCAGGCCCACCGCCTGGTCCATCTTTTCCGCCAGCTTATCCGGGTCTCCCCGGTGGAAAACCACATCGTTTCCGCCACCGGACATCGCCGTCAGGTCTGGCTTAAGGGCAAGTGCCGGTTCGAGTTGACGGTCCAGGATCTCCTGGAGCACCAGTCCCCGCACGGCCAGGTTGGCATAGGCGAAGTCGCTTTGGCCGCTGCTGAGTTCCTCGGCGGCACGGTCCGCCCAGCCACGGAACCCGCCGATGCTGCGTGGCTCCGGGTCGCCGATTCCTTCCGTGTAGGAGTCGCCGAGGGCGACGAAGCGGTGCCACGGATGCCGTTGCGCCGGGGGCCTCCCGGAGTGCGCTTCCTGCTCTTCGATGGTCATGCCGGCCGTCCTTTCGCCGTCGTCGTCGTGGAAGGGAAGGTTTCGGGGGCAACCGCCTCCGATGGCTGGTCCAGTTCCGCCGGGGCCATCATGCGGAAGTCTTCCAGGTCATCCGCCGGGTCCCGCCGCGGCATGGAAGGATCCCGGCCGGGGCCAGGGGCAACAACATTCAGGGCCGCATCCCGCAGGCCCAGCTCGTGGTGCATTGCCTCCCTCTGCAGGAACCGCAGGGCCCCTTCCCGGGTGAGGCCGTACTCGACTGTGAGGCTGCGCACTGCCAGGTCAACCAGGACCAGTGAGCTCTGGGCCACGGCAAGGCCGGCCGTAGCCTCTGCGCGTTCGGCCACCCGGACCACTACGCGCAGCGCGCGGGCAACCTGCTGCACATAGCTGCGGCTTCGCAGGAGGTCATCGCTGGTGAATGTGTGGGGCGATGATGCGTAGAGATTGATGGCTGCGCTTGTCACACCCTCGGACACGATGGGCACTGACAGGAGGGCCTGGACGCCGTGGCCGGCAGCCGCGCTCGCATACCCTGGCCAGCGCCGGTCCCTGCTGACGTCGGAAAGCAGCACGAACTCACCGCTGCGGAGGGCCTCAATGACTGGACCGTCAGCGAAGGAACATTGTTCCTGGTCCGCCTCGCGCGCCTGATCATTGCTTGCGGCCAGGGTGCGAGCCTTCCCCAGGCGGAAGAGGGTGGCGGCCCAGCCGATGCCGCGGGCTTCACCCTTGATGTCCGCCATGAACTCACGGGTGACTTCCCAGAGGTAGGTTTCGACATCCTTGCTGTCGAAAACCGGCTCCGGGGGCAGTGGAAGGGGTCCCCAGCCAACCGGTTCCGTGGGTTCAGCGGCCATGTTGCACGCCTTGGTTGAAGCGCTCGCGGCCCACTGCAAAACCTGGTTCTAAGGATACGTCCCGCGGCCTGCCCGCGGGAGGGGGCAGCAGGGTACAGGCCCGGCTGCTGCGCCCTGCATTCCTGCTACGCCTGCGCGTCTGCGGTCAGGACGACGTCGTAGGCCTCCACGCGCCGGTCCGTCACCGTGGTGGGGGACTCTAGATGGACAGCGCCCGAGGGAAGGATCCCGGCGGCGCCGTACCTTTCCATGACCTGCCATTGGGCCACCACGTCCTCGCCGGCGTGCTCTACGGGAAGGCTCGTCCAAAAGGCGAAGCCGCCGGCGGCATTCAAGGCTTCCCGCCGGTAAAGCACGCAGCCCCCCAGCCACGCCACCCGGTAGGGCAGCCACTCCCCCGGCGCCAGGGAAAGATCAGCGCTGAGGTGGCTGAGATTGGCGGCGTTATGAAGCGGCCAGCGGTCAAAGCCGGGGACGCCCGGCCGGATGCGCTCAGGAGTCACTGGACCGTCCCACGCTTCAAAGCCGGCTGTCTGCTCCGGCCGCTTGTCATCAAGGTAGGACAGGCCCTGCGGAGCCATCCCCACGAAGCCGCAATCCAGCTCGTCAAGAGCCCTGCTAAGCCGTTCCAGCGCTCCCGGTTCCAGCCAGATGTCGTCATCAAGGAAGAGGCACTGGCCGGCTGCCGATTGATCCAACAGGAACTGGCGGTGCTCCGCGAGCCCGCGCCGCGGGAGGTGCCGGAGCAGCGTGACCGGGCGCCCCTGGGCCTCCAGGACGCGGACCATCGCTGCAGCAGCAGGATGTTCCCAGCCGGGGGCGTCCGTGGACTGGTCGCTGACCACCACGCGAAAGGCGGGGCCCTCCTGCCCGGCCAAACCTGCCAGCGTCACGGCCAGTTCTGCCGGCCGGTTGCACGTGGGTATCAGCACGTCCACTGCCACGCTGTCAGGCACCTCAACCCGCCGTGCCCACTGTTCGGACGATCTCCTGCTCAAAGCCAACCTCCTGGCGCCGCCTTGGCATTGATGGTGGGGTTCGTCTGGTTCTCTACCCAGATCAGGGTGGATGTATGCCCGGCACGGCGAAGGCCTCCCCCTACAGCCAGTGCAGGCAGTAGAGAGAGGCCTTCAGCGGTAAGAATGCCAGGTGCGCCGGGAGCGGCACCAGCCTGTTACCCGGCGTCGAAGCTCTCGCCGTCGTCGTCGTTCGGTGATTTTTCCTTGGGCAGGTCGTTGCCGCTGCCGTCCGGAATCCCAGCGGCTTCCTGGCCGGACTCCGAGGACACGGGTGCCGACCCCTGGGAGTCATCATTCGTCTCATCCAGCTCGGCTTCGCCGGAGGGAAGGTCCACGTCGCGGGGCACCGGATCACCCGTCCCGGACTGAGGCTCGTTCGTGTCCACGCCGGCCGCACCACCCGTCCCCGAACTGTCCACGGAGCCCTGAATTCCTCCCATCTCCTGTTCCGCGGTGGGAGTGCCGTAGCCGCCGGGATCCGCTTCCGGCTGGGCGTTCTGGTTTTCCTGCGTCATGTTTCCTCCTGTTATGCGTTGGATGAAAGCTGGTAGCGGGCGCTGCTTAGAGCCCCTTGCCGCCCGTGACCGGCAGCACGGCCCCGGAAATGTAGGACCCGTCCTCCGAGGCCAGCAGGACGTAGGCCGCCGCAAGCTCGGCGGGCTGGCCGGCGCGTTCCAGCGGAGTGTCCTGGCCAAACTTCGGAAGCTTTTCGGGCCATTCCGTCGCCGGAATCAGCGGGGTCCAGATGGGTCCCGGAGCCACGGCGTTGACCCGGATGCCCTTGGGGCCAAGCTCCTGGGCCAGGGCCTTGGTGAAGGCCACCTGCGCCGCCTTGGTCATCGCGTAGTCGATCAGGCCCGGCGACGGGTTGAAGGCCTGAATGGATGCCGTGGTGATGATCGAGGCACCCGGCGTCAGGTGGGGCACCGCCGCGCGCGCCGACCACAACAGCGAGTACAGATTGGTCTTAAAGACCCGGTCAAACTCTTCGGTAGGCAGGGACTCCAGGCTTTCGCGGTTCTTCTGGTAAGCCGCGTTCAGCACCACTACGTCAAGACGTCCGAACTCCGCCGCCGTTTCATTCACGATCCGGGTGCTGAACTCCTCTTCGCGGCCGTCACCGGCAAACAGCAGGGCCTTTTGACCAGCCTTGCGGATCCAGTCCGCGGTGTCCTGGGCGTCCTCCTCCTCCTCAGGAAGGTAGGAGATGGCAACGTCGGCGCCCTCGCGGGCGAAAGCGATGGCGGCTGCCTTGCCGATGCCGGAGTCGCCGCCGGTGATGAGGGCTGCCTTGCCTTGCAGTTTCCCGTGCCCCTCATAGCTGAGTTCCCCGTGGTCCGGCTTGGGCTCCATGGGCGCCGTCAGTCCGGGCTGCTTCTGCTCCTGCTCCGGGAACCCGTCCGCGTGATAGCCGCCCCGGGGGTCCTTTGGCTGGTCTGTCTGCTTTTCCGTGTCGCTCATAGTCCGCCTGCTCACTGTGTCGGTTTCAGAGGGCCCCACGTGCACGGGCCCTTTGAAGCTATCCCGGCCGGAGGAGCGAAGTCCACCGTTCCGCGCGAATAATCAGTAAACTTATCAAATGTGGGGCGCGGCGCAACGTCGTCCCGGTTTCTGGGTACCTAAAGAGTAGAAAGGTTGCAGGAGCTGGACGGCGCAGAAAGGAGCGGCAATGTCGGATGTGGAGGACTACACCGGCCGGACAGGCAGGAATGAGACCCGGGAGGAGCAGCTGGACCGCAACTGGGCGGAACTGCTGCAGGAGATGCGGGTGCTGCAAATGGGCGTACAGATCCTGGCCGGCTTCCTCCTGACCCTGCCTTTCCAGGAAAGGTTTGAAGACCTCGATGACTTCCAGATTGCCCTCTACCTGACCAACGTGGTGATCGCGGCACTGACCACGGCGCTCATTCTCTTGCCGGTCAGTGTCCACCGTCGGCTCTTCCGGAAGAGGCTCAAGGAAACCCTGGTCTCCAGCGGGGACACCATCGCGAAGATCACCCTCGCCGGTATCGCGCTGCTGAGTGCCGGCACAGCAGCTTTGGTGTTCGACGTCACGGCAGGACGCACAGCCGGCCTTTCCGCCGGAGGAGCGTTGATGGCCGTGATGGTCATCCTGTTGGTTTTCGTCCCCATCCAACTGCACAGGCGGGCTGAGGCCAACAGGTAATTGCCACTTCGCCGCCCGGATGTACAGCGCGCCTGCAAACCGGCCGGAGCCCTCAAACACGCTTTCGTTCCGCTGAACCCCTTTTTCCCAATACCGCCGCGCGGCCGGACATCCGGCCGCGGACAACGACAGGAGAACCCTATGAAGACACTTTTGAAGACGGCCCTGGTAGCCCTGCTGCTGCTTGCCGCGCCGGCAGTTTCACTCGGCGCCGCCCATGCCTCCCCGGTGGCAGACAAAGCCCCAACCACCGTTGCGCTTTCTGCTGCTTCACCCACGCCTTCCCCCGGAGACACCGCCTCCACCGGCCCAGTTAATCCGGGCACCGGCGAATCAGCTGAAAATGAGTCGACCCGGTTGGATTACACACCTTGGGTGATCGGTGCGGTGGTGGTGGTGACCCTGATCGCTGTCCTGCTCTGGCAGCGGCGCCGCAACAAAACCATCGTCTAGCAGGCGCCGGCTGACCGGCGGTGACCTCGACTAGGCGCCTTCAAGTACCTGGCTTGTTGCCCAGGCCAGGTACTTGGCGGCGTTGGCCACCGCGTCTTCCGGACTGGCCGCCACGTCCAGCAATTGGGCAGCGGCAACCACTCCGTGCCCGGCGAGGTCTTCGGGGGTTACCAGGATCCTGCCGGCCACCACAATCACCGGGATACCCCGTTCCCGGGCAGCGTCGGCGAGGGCGATGGGCGCCTTGCCGGTCAGCGACTGGTGGTCCATGGACCCCTCGCCGGTGATGACCAGATCGCTTTGAGCCAACTGGCCTTCCAGCCCTGTCAGGCCCGCCACGAGCGCGAATCCGCCTTCCAGGGCTGCATCAGTAAAGGCAAGGAACGACGCCGGGAAGCCGCCGGCGGCGCCGGCCCCCTCGACGTTGACGTCCCGGCCGGTGGCTTCCCGCAGCAGGGACGCCCAGTTGCGAAGCCCGGCGTCGAGCAGTTCCACGGTTTCCTGGTCGGCGCCCTTCTGCGGGGAGAAAACGTGCGCCGCTCCCAGCGTTCCATGGAGCGGGTTCCGCACGTCCACGGCGATGCGGAAGGTGGCGGCAGTGAGCCGGGGATCCAGCCCGGAGGAGTCCAGCGCCACTATGTCCGCGAGCGGGCCGCCGCCGAGTGGCACCACATTCCCGGCCGCATCCAGCGGCTTCAGGCCCAGTGCGCGCAGTGCCCCGCTGCCGCCGTCGGTCATTGCCGATCCGCCAAGCCCCAGCACAATCTCGGTGGCGCCGGCGTCCAGCGCAGCCGCAATCAGCTGGCCGCAGCCGTAGCTGTGGGCCCGGAGCGCGTTCGCGGGAGTGGGCTCCATTTCTGCCAGGCCGGAGGCCTGCGCGGTTTCAATGACTGCGGTGACCTTGCCGCCGCCGGCCTTCCGGATGGCCCAGGCGGCTCCGACTGGGGCGAGGATGGGCCCAACCACCGCGTTGATCCGCTCCTCGTAACCGGCAGCGACCGCGGCTTCAAGGGTGCCCTCGCCGCCGTCGGCAATGGGGAACTGGGTGGCGACGGCATCCGGATAGACGCGCAGGGCACCCTCGGCAATGGCGGCTGCTGCTTCAGCAGCAGTGAGGGAACCCTTGAATTTATCCGGAGCAATAAGAATGCGCATGGGCTCCATCATGCCAGCACCACATCGGAAAGCGCTTGCCTACGTCGTAATGCTGATCCGTCAGGGACGCTGCGGGGGCTTTTACCCCTGGCGCCATTCATGGCCGGTGATGTGCGAGCCGCCCTGCGGACCCATTTGGAGCATTCCGCCGTCAACGGCCCAGGAAGCGCCCGTGACGTAACTCGAAGCGGGAGAGGCAAGGAAAGCGATCACGGCAGCGACCTCCCTGGCGTCCCCCGGCCTGCCCAGGGGCACCCCTGGCCGCTCCGTCGTCGTCGGGTCCTCATCTTCCTGGCCCGTCATCGGAGTGGCTATTTCTCCGGGGGCAACGCTGTTGGCCGTGATGCCGTGTTCTCCAAGTTCGAGGGCCAGCGTCTTCATCAGGCCGCCCAGGCCATGCTTGGACGCATCGTAAGCGGAGGATCCCACCCGCGGCTGGAACTCGTGGACACTGGTGACGGCAATCAGCCGCCCTCCTCTCCCGGCCCGGACCATGCGGCGGGCAGCTGCCTGCAGGCAGACAAAGGCTCCGTTGAGGTTGGTGTCCAGGGTTTCCATCCAGGTGTCGACGTCCAGGTCCAGGAATTTGGCCCCGTCCCCGGTACCGGCGTTGTTGACGAACACGTCCACTCCGCCCAATTCGTCGGCCAGCTCCTCGATGACGCCGCCGGCGGCCCGGAGGTCAGTGGTATCAAGCTGGCGCACCACGGCCGTGCGTCCCAGGCTGCGGATTTCTTCGGCAGTCGCTTCGGCGCCTGCCTCGTCCGTATGCCACGTCACCCCTACGTCCATGCCTGCTTGGGCCAGCGCAACGGCGGTGGCCTTGCCGATTCCGGAGTCTGACGCGGTGACGATGGCCGTGGCGGGGCTGAATCCTGTGGTGTCCTGCATGGTGGCTCCTTTTGGTGATCAGGCGGGGCGGCGCAGTTCCGGCGGCGAAGGGTAGCCGTCATCGCTCGAAGCGGCAGGGTCGTCCCGCACAGTCAGGAGCGGGACAGCAAAAGTCACCACGGGACGTGCCTGGGCATCGTCCGCCGACCTGACGGTCAGGCTCCTGGTTCCCGGCGGCACCGAGGGAACGAAGACCTGCAGGTTCCGGGACCCCAGGACAGCGGATTCGCGCAGCGAGTATTCCGTCCCGAAATGGTCCTGGAGGATGATGTTGGGCTCAGGTCCGTCGTCGGAGGCCAACTGGATGTTGACCACCAGGCCGGTGGCCCAGATCTCGACGGACAGAACGGTGAATGCGGTGTTGTCCGTGACGTGGCGGCCGTAAGTAGGCGGCAGCAGCATCCCGCGGAGGGAACCGGAAGGGATAAGTTCGCGCATGGTTGTTCCTGTTGGTTTTTGCGCCTGCCGACGACGGGACGGCACCGGCAGTGGTCCGGCGCTGGTCCTGCGGGTGCGGCTGGCGAAAGCGGCTTAGGCGTCTTCCCGGCCTGGGTTTTCAAGCCGGAAGAAGTTGGATTGCTGGCCGTCGCTGCGCTGTTCCTGATAAATGAAGTTCAGCTGGCGGGAGTCGAAGGTTTCGAACCACTCTTCCCAGCTGACGTGGCGGAGCTTGTCGTTTTCGCCGCCGAAGTCGATCCGGAGTACGCCAAGGTGGTCACCGTGCTCGGTGCCGTCCACCGTGGCGGGAACGCCGTCGCGCTCCTCCGCCCACTGCCTGATGACCTCGTGGTGTGTTGTGACCAGGCTCCTGCCCTCGCGCTCCGGTTCGTCATCAGTGGAGGTGACCTCCTGTGAATACTTCAGTGATTTGGATGATTCCGGTCCCGTACGGACCTTCCCTCCATCCGGGCCGGCGCCCAGGTCCTCTTCGTCCTGGTCCGTTTCAGCCTCGCGGGTTTTGTTGCCTTTGTCCTGTGCCATGAGCCATCCTTTCCCCTGCAGCTAACTAGTAAGTCTACTTACTATCTAGCCTCCCGCTCCGCCTCCCTGTCAAGGGCGCAGGGCCATCGGAGCGGATGGCGATTGTACCTCTGCCCCGCCTGGTGCGGCTAGGACCTGGGACGTGCCACCGCGTAGTAGCCGGGAACGAGGCTTTGCGCGGCTATGTCTGTCATAGGATTCGTTTCGATTGCGGTTGTGCCGTCTTCCAATACTTCCCAGGTTTCGTCAGGAAGGACTTGCGCCCGTTCAGCAGGACCAAATTTGCCGGGCATGGGGAGTTCGCGAATGGCCCGCTCCAGTGGTGCCGGGATGCCCCTGGTGGTTGCGCCAAGGTGGGAGACGTAGTCCACGGGGTTGCCCTGGAAGTTGGTTTCGGCAAGGAATAGCGTTCCGCGCGTGCCGGCCAGCAGCCGCAGGTTTTCAACCAGCGCCATCTGGTCGTCCGTGTTCAGCACGTGCAGCACACCGCGGATGAAGATGTTGGCCCCCGACGCACCGGCCAGGCCGGCTGCAGCGCCGGGCCCGGTCATGTCCCGTACTTCGTAGCGGAGGCGATCGGTACTGCCCGCCGCAGCGGACTCTGCCCGGGCGCGGCCAATGGCATGGGCCGAGACATCCACACCTACTACGTCGGGAAAGACGGCGGCGAGCGCACGCGTGAAGCTGCCGTGCCCGCATCCCACATCAATGACCGGAAGCTCCGGGTCCAGGTGGCGAACCAGCACGTCCTTGTACCCAAGGAATTCACTGTCCCTGCCGGAGTCCCAAAGCACTTCACCACCGGCACCGGTGGCGTTGATGCCGGACCAGTACCGGTCCCACGCCACCGGCCGGTCCTTGTGCGCGGACCGGGACAGGCGGATGAGCTTGGGAATCATCAGATACTTCTGCAAGGCAGAGCGCATGGATTTCGCTGGGGAGGACACCGACCAAATATATGATGCAGACCACTGGACAGGAGCCAACGGCCCAACTTGCGGTGCGGCGTCACCCGCCGCAGGGCTTTTCGTCACTCTTGCCGGATGTTCAAACTCTTGCGGGTTCATCCGGGGCGCGTCGCCCTACAATGTACTCAACTGGGATCGAAGGGGGCGTTGTGACGGCTGACATGCCGTGGGACTCAGCTGTGCCTTGCACCGCTGTCCTGGCGGACCCCGACGGCGGCCGGCTGGCAGCGATCGCACAGGCACTCCGTGACGCAGGCTACGACGTGCGGACTGCCGCGACCGCGGGCGGGCTGACTGCCCTGCTGGAGGCAAGTGATCCTGCAGTGGTTGTGGTTGACACGTCCCTGTCTGCTGTGGAGACGGAAGTTCCCGTCCTGGTGATGGTGGACCTGGACAGCCCCGCTGAACTGGCAGCGATGCAGCCTCCCGGCATCCACGACTGCATCGCTAAGCCCGTGCCGCCCAAGGAACTGGTCCACCGTGCCACCGCGCTCATCAGGCAGGTGTCCCGGCGGGCCGCCGCGCGCCAGGAAGCCGAAGGGCTGCGCGAGCAGCTGCGGCTGGTGTCCGCTGCCGTGCGCGGCACCAACGAGCCGCAGGAAATTGCCCACCTTGTAGTTGAGGGTTTCGGCAGGACGTTCAGGGCTGACCATGTCCGGCTCACCACTTTTGCGGACGAGCGTGTGCCGCCGATCACCGCCGCGTGGACCAAGGCCGGGCTCGAGGAGCTGCCCGTGGAAGCGCTTCCGGATGAGGATTCAGCCCGGCACACGGCAGACAGGCTCTGGGCGGCGGCCGAAACGTTTTCCTTTGACGGGACCGACGAGGATTCACGAGCGGGTGAAGCAGCCAGCGCCCTTCGCCTTGCCCCTGCGGCGTCGTTACTGGCGGTGCCAATGGGCGAGGGAAGCTCCTCGCTGGGCATTATCTGGATCGTGACGCTGGACCAGCCGCGGCAATGGTCGCGCGCGGAGCTGGGACTGATCCAGCACGTGGCGGGCAACGCGGCTTACGGGCTGATTCAGAGCCACCTGATCAGCAGCCAGCAGCAGGTGGTCAAGCAGCTCCAACAACTGGACAAGGCGAAAACCGACTTCCTCGCCACCGTCAACCACGAGTTGAGGACGCCGCTGACCTCCATCATGGCGTACCTGGACATGATCCAGGAGAGCACTGAGCAACCGGTCTCCCCCGAAGTCCACCAGATGCTGGACATTGTGGTCCGCAACACGGAGCGATTGCGGATGTTGATCGAGGACATGCTCAGCGTTTCCCGCAACGGGCACGACGACAACCTGATGCATCTCACCCCCGTGCGCCTGGGACAAACCCTGGACCTTGTGGCCGGCGCACTGCGGCCCCTGGCCCAGCTGCAGAACGTCACCATCGCCGTCGACCCCCTCCCGGAGGATCCGGAAATCCTGGCGGACGAGGTACAGCTGCAGCAGGTTTTCACCAACCTGGTGTCCAACGCCATCAAGTTCACTCCCAGCGGTGGCCGGATCGAGGTGGGCAGCGAGTCCCATGCTGCTGCTGACGGCACCCGGTGGGCCACCGTCAGTGTCGCGGACACCGGCATTGGGATCTCCAGCGAGGAAATCGACCACGTTTTCACCCGGTTCTACCGCGCCTCCAACGCCATGTCCGGGGCCATCCCCGGTACAGGGCTGGGCCTGGCCATCACCAAGGACATCGTGGCCCGGCACGGTGGCCGCATCGACGTAGCCTCCACCCTGGGGACGGGCACAACCGTCACCGTAAGCCTTCCCCTTGATCCTTGCCGAACCCGGGCCAATTGAACGCGGGAAGGAGGACCGATGTTTGCTGAGAACGACCCCCGGCTCTCCCAGCTGCTTGAGGGCATCGTCCGGCTGGCGTCGGGAGACCTTAGTTCGCGGATCGAGGTCTCCGAATCCCGCGATGAGCTTGACGCCATCATCATGGGCACCAACCTTCTCGCCGAGGACCTTCAGATCATTTACGAGGAACTCGAACAGCGCGTGCAGGTGCGCACCCAACTGCTGCATGAGGCCCACCTCGAAATGCAAAAAATGGCTATGCAGGACCCGCTGACCGGTCTGGCAAACCGCTCGGCCCTGCTTGAAGCTTTGCGCGCCGCGCTTGATGACGACGCCCATGACGGGCCGGTCATCCTGTTGCTTGACCTCGATGCGTTCAAATCCATCAACGACAGCCTGGGCCATACCGCCGGCGACCAGGTCCTGATCACCGTCGGGGAACGTATCCGCGGTGCGGTACGCGCCACCGACGTCGTGGCACGCCTTGGCGGGGACGAGTTCGCGATCGTCATGCCGGCAGTTTCGGCCGATCAGGCCGCCATCGTGGGACACCGCATCCTCGCTGCACTGAACGAGCCTATTGAGCTGCCGGGCCGAAGCGTGCGCTGCGGCGCGAGCATCGGACTGAGCGTGGGTGGCGCCGGGCAGACCCCTGAGGACATGCTGATGGAGGCCGATGTGGCCATGTACGCCTCCAAGGCTGAAGGCCAAAACAGGCTCCACCGGTTCGAACCCGGCCTGCTGCTGGTGCGCAGGCTCCGCAGCCAGCTGGTGGAGGACCTTCGGGCTGCTATCAGGAGCGACGGACTGACACTGCATTACCAGCCCGTGGTGGAGCTCGGTTCGGGCCGGATCGAGGGCGTGGAGGCCCTGGTCCGTTGGAACCATCCGACGCGCGGGCTCATCATGCCGGATGAGTTCATTCCACTGGCGGAGGACGCCGGACTGATCTCCGAGCTTGGTTTGTGGGTGCTTCGCACCGCGGTTCACCAGCTGCGGCAATGGATTGACGGCTCTCTCGTAAACAGCCATTTTTCCGTCCGGATCAATATCTCCGCCACCGACCTGCAAAGCCTGCAGTTCATCGAGGACGTGCGCAACGTCCTGAAGGAAACCGGGGTCCGGCCGGAACAGGTGGTCCTGGAACTGACGGAAGTGGCCATCGTCAAAGGCAACGAATTGGACCGCTACTCGCTGGGCGGGCTGCGGGGGCTCGGTGTGGGAATTGAAATTGATGACTTTGGAACCGGTTACTCATCCATCAGCTACCTGCGCCGGCTGCCGGTGGACCGGGTGAAAGTGGACCGTTCCCTCATTACCGGCCTCGGCACCGATCCCACTCAGCCAGCTCTGGTGGCTGCTGTCCTGCAGCTCGTGCGCGCATGCGGCCTGGAGGCTGTCTGGGAAGGCGTGGAGACGGCGGAGCAGGCCGAGATACTCCGCGGCCTGGGCTGCCTCAGCGCCCAGGGCTACTACTTCAGCCGGCCGGTTCCGCCGGAGCAGGTTCCCAGACTGCTCGCCGCCCAGCCGGAAACCGCCCAGCCGGAAAGCGCGAAGCCGTAAAGCCGTAAAGCCGTAAAGCCGTAAAGCCGTAAAGCCGTAAAGCGAAAACTACTGCACTTTTGTTCGCCCCGATATACGATCATCGTGCTGGGTCTGATTTTCATCGCCGCGGGTACCGTGGCCTACCAGCAGCATGGGACTTTTAGAAGCGGTTGGAAATTGAACAATAAAGGGCCACTGGGTCATTACTTCGTCAACTGGGGGCGTAGCTAATGTCGGTTCGTGTACAGGCGTGGGGAATCATCGCCGGGGTTTTGGCAGATCAGGATCCGTCCGGGGCCGCTGTCCGTCAGCGCCTTAGCAACAGCCTCGATGAGAATCCCGGCGTGCCCGAACGGGCTCTTTTGGAGTACCTTCTGGAGACGCGGCGCAGCGACGCCAACACCGTTGAAACGCTGGACAGCGCCCGGAGAATGCGCCTGGAACCAGCGGCAATCCCGCCGAAACTAGCTGAACAGATCGATGCGATCCGCAGCATGTCACGCATCAGTGCGCTGCTGGAGAGCCGGATGCTGATGACGGCGTTCCAGCCCATCTACGGACTTGCCAAAGAATCCGTAGTGGGAGTCGAGGCACTGTCACGCTTCGTCAGCGACGACGGTGCAGCCGCCGAACTGTGGTTTGCCGAGGCGGCTGCCGTGGGCCTGGGCGCGAACCTCGAGTTTTCGGCCCTTGGATCCGCCGCTGCAGCAGCCAAGGATCTTCCTGAGGACCTGTACGTCTCGCTTAACATCACGCCTACGTCGTGCCTTGACCCGCGCCTGCCGGAACTGTTTGAGCATATTGACCTCCCCATCAACCGCGTAGTGCTCGAACTGACGGAAACCATCAGTGACGAGGAATACCCGCAGTTCATCTCGGCCGTCAGCCCCTTGCGCGAACGCGGCCTGCGCATCGCCGTGGATGACACCCACTCGGGGGCCGGCGCCTTGAGCAGGATGGTGCACCTGCGGCCGGACTTCCTGAAGGTGGGCCGGAACGTCATCGGCGGCGTGGACAACGACGGTATCCAGCGGGCCATGATTGCCTGCATGGTGGACTTTGCCGGGCAGATTGGCACCACCCTTGTGGCAGAGGGCATCGAGACAGCCGGTGAACTGAAAGTCCTGACAGAGCTCGGTATCAGCGCCGGCCAGGGGTACCTGCTGGGCAGGCCGTCAGTCCGGCCCCTTGACTGGGCCAGCTGGAATACCAGCGCCGATCTGGACGGGCTGAAGCGTCAGCTCGTCGGCCCTGAGAAGTCCACGCCAATTTTTCCCGGCACCGAGCCCCGCTGAGCACCGACCCGGCTCCGCTGACGTACCTACAGGTCACCGGCGGCCGGACGTCCTCCTTCTACTGGTGAAGTCCGAGGGATGGATTATTCGTCGTGGCCCTGGTCTGCGCTCATCTGGTCCTCGGCCGGCGGAGTTTCCCCGGGCGGCACTCCGCCGCCCGGTTCCAGCCCCGTAACGTTGCCTTCCGCGGGGTCCGGATTCGCGGAGCCGCCGGTGTCCCGTCCGCCCTGCTGCCCGCCGGGCTTGCTGGCCCCTGCATCAGTTGCGCCTGGCTTGCCCGGCTGATCCGGGTTCGCGGGGTCGTTTTCCGGATGGTAGCTGCTCACAGTGCTCGTCCTTCCTGCCGGCCGTGGTTGGTACCCCAGCTCTGGACTAATTGTAAGCATGCTGATAATTCTGGAAGGGTAATGGTCCGGAAGCCCACTGGGGGCGCCGGCCCGCGATGTGAAAAGGAGCAGTCACATGGGTATCGGCGACAGCATCGGCAAGGCAGCAGAGAACGCCATGGAAGACCTGGCTGGAACAAGCAAGCCCACTGAAAAACTGAACGTACCGGACCCCACGGATCCCAATGATGACGTAGAGGTCCATTCCTCCCTCAGTGAGGGATCCAACGCCATGGAGGCCGAGAAGCAAAAGGCTCCCGGGCTGAAGGCCGGAGCTGCACCGGACCCGGTCTCCGAAGCTCCCCTGGGTGGGGACGCTGAGGACGGGGAAGACACCACGGCATCACGGACCGGCCTCGGTGGCGGCGGCACGGATTCAAGCGGGCTTGCCGGCAATGCCACTGCGCCCGGCGGCGGCACGGACGGGATTCCGCGTGACGTGCCGGGGTCAGCAGGTTTGCCGGAGGGTGATCCTGATGAGCTGCGCGCAGATCCTTCCGAAGGGGACCAGGACCCCTCCACCAGCACGGGCCGGGGCTAGGCGTCCTCAGGATCCGGCCACTCGCCGCGCTCCAGCAGCACGTCCCGGAGAAGGTCGGCCCGGTCGGTCACGATGCCGTCAACGCCGAGTTCGAGCAGGCGGCGCATCTCTGCGGCATCGTTGACCGTCCATACGTGGACTACCAGCCCCAGGGCGTGCGCGCGGCGGACAAATCCGGGCGTGACCACTTCGATCGCCCCGTACCGCACCGGGACCTGAAGCGCGTGGACGTCCTGCAGGATCCGGCGCAGGACAACCCGGAAGACTGGTCCCGGGAGCACCCGGCCGAGGACGGTGAACAGGCCCACGGGAACAACCCCAGCCGATGACGCCACCGGGCGGCTCAGCAGCTTCAGGACCGCCCGCCGTCGCCGGTCTGAGAAGCTGGTGACCAGGATGCGCGAATGTGCCTGATGGCGTTCGATGGCGTTAGCGAGGCTTGGGACGGAGTTCCAGTCCTTGACGTCCACGTTCAAGCGGACCCCGGGCAGCCCCGTCACCAGGTCATCGAAGGTGGGGATTGGCTCACGGCCGGCGATGCGGGCGCGGGCCACGTCAGCAGCAGTGAGGTCGGAGAGCCGCCCGGTTCCGTCCGTCACCCGGTCCAGGGTGTCGTCGTGGAAGACGTGGACCACGCCGTCCGCAGTTGTGTGCACGTCGGTTTCCAGGTACCGGTAGCCGAGTTCGACGGCGGCGCGGAACGCGGCCATCGAATTTTCGAGCCCCTCACTTGAAAAGCCCCGGTGGGCCATGGCGACGGGCGGCTGCGGACCAGCAGAGCCAGGGCGGCTAAAGAACGGCAAAGTCACCCTGCGAGCGTACCGGAGTGCCCGGCCTTGCCGGGCCGGAGGCTGCAGGGCCTCAGTCCTCTTCGGAAAGTATCTCCACGCCGTCACTGCAATGCAGCATGGTGCGGCCGCGGCCGCCGTCGAGGTTAATCCAGACAGCTGTGTGGTCCGCGGTGATGGTGTCCACCAGGCCGCCGGCCTCGAAACCGGGCGAGAAAACCACGCGGACGCGGTGGCCCTGGCGCAGCTGCTTCCAATGCGGCGCGGGAGTTGCCCTGCGCAGCGGCACATCTACAGCGTCGTGCCTTACGTTTTTTGCCATCATTACCCCTTGAGCCGGAAAGGGAGGTCGGCTCCCTGGCCCAACCGTATAGAGCAGAGGTGAACGCAAGGTGAGCGTCAGCTGGAAATTGGGCCTAAGGAAGTTTGACGCCCAGCGACGCCAACCGGGCCTCCAGAACCTGGGCCACGCCGTCGTCGTCAAAATGGGGCGCCTGTTGCCCGGCGGCGAGAATGGCATCCGGATGGCCGCTGGCCATTGCGTAGCCGTGGCCGGCCCAGCGGAGCATCTCAATGTCGTTAGGCATATCCCCGAACGCAACAACATCGGCGGCGTCGATGCCCAGGGCGGCAGCATATTTGGCGAGCGTCACGGCCTTGTTGACGCCGGGAAGGCACAACTCAAGCATGGACATGCCCGGTGAGGAATGCGTGGTGGCAGCCAGATGTTCGACGGCGGGCCGAACCTCTGCCAGGAAGTCGTCCGGAGTG
The DNA here is from genome assembly GCF_059089685.1 of Arthrobacter sp. sptzw42. Taxonomy (NCBI): domain Bacteria; kingdom Bacillati; phylum Actinomycetota; class Actinomycetes; order Micrococcales; family Micrococcaceae; genus Arthrobacter; species Arthrobacter sp. sptzw42. The sequence continues at coordinate 72,738 of NZ_JBNHEX010000007.1, read as the reverse complement.
CCCTCCCGGACGATCGCCAGGAACTTCACGACGGCGTCATCGGCGGCGAGCGTTTCCGCCAGCGGCGCCGGGGTGAACTCACTAAGCAGCTCGCTGGATCCGTTTTCGATGAAGCCTGGCTCAAGGTGGAAGCCGGTGAGGGTTTCCGCGGCGAACAGGGCGCCTGGCCGGAGCTCCTTGATGATGCGGCGGATCTCCAGCACGGACTCGATGGGCAGGGTATGTGCCGATACCAGCCGTTCGGCTTCGAGGTCCCACACCACGGCGCCGTTGGAGCAAATGACAGTACCCGCGTGGCCCAGCCGGTCCTGCAGGGGGTGGAGCCAGCGCGGCGGCCGGCCAGTGACAAAGACGAGTTCAACGCCGGCATCCCGGCAGGCGTGGAAGGCGCGGACGGTACGGTCACTGATCTTTCCATCGTGCCCAAGGATCGTTCCGTCAATGTCACTTGCTACCAACCGCATCCTGCCAGTCTACGTGGCGGCCCCGTGCACCCGTCCGCCCAGGCGGGCGGTTATCTTCCCGGCAGCGGCGGCACAGGCTTCGCCGAGCGCCTGAAGGCGGTCCTGCGAGACGCGGAACCGGGGCGCCGGGATCAGGACGGCTGCCACTACCTCGCCGCGGTGGTCATGAACGGGTGCTGCCAGGCCCACTTCGTCGATGGACGTTTCCCCGTAGTTGATGGCCCAGCCGCGGTGGAGGTCATCCTTTAACCGCACGAGGTAGGCGTCCAGGCTGGATTCATCCAGTCCGGGGTAGGTGATGGCGCCGCTGTTTAGGAGGGAACGGACGCGGGGTTCGGATTCCCGGGCGAGGAACACCTGCACGGAGGCGCTGAGGGCGTCCTTGTACCGGGCACCGAGCGGGGTGGTGTGCTTGATTTGGTGGTGGCTGGCAATCTGCTCCACGCAGATGGACTCGCCACCGCTCCAGACCATGAGGGCACTGGTTTCGCCGGTCTGCTCCGACAGTTCGCGGAGCACGGGGTAGGCGACGCGGCGCTCTTCCAGTTCAGCCAGCAGGGGTCCGGCCACGGCAATCAATCCGAGTCCCAGCCGGAACCGCCGGGTCTCGGCGTCGCGTTCCACCAGGCGTTCCTGCTCAAAGGTGGCCAGGATCCTGGAGACGGTGCTTTTGTGCAGCCCCACGCGGTTCGCGATCTCGGTGACCCCCAGGAGCGGCTCGTCCGCCGTGAAGGTGCGGAGGACCGCGACGGCATTCACGATGACGGAGGCGCCTTTGCTGTCGCCGTTGCCTGTGGTTTCGGATTCTGTTGCGCTCATGGTGGTACCCATCATTCCCTAAGGGCGGCCGGAAGTGGCGCCATGGTGGTGGCGCCGCTTCCGGTGGCTGAGGATTAAGCGCCGATGACGTTGTGCTTGGGCCCGAACGGGAACTTGGTGATGTTCTCCGCTCCGTCTTCGCCCACCACCAGGATGTCGTGCTCGCGGTAGCCGCCGGCGCCTGGCTGGCCGTCCAGGACCGTGATCATCGGTTCCATGGAGACCACCATGCCCGGTTCGAGCACCGTATCGATGTCCTCCCGGAGCTCCAGCCCGGCTTCCCTGCCGTAGTAGTGGCTGAGGACGCCGAACGAGTGTCCGTAGCCGAAGGTGCGGTTGGCCAGCAGGCCATAGCCGACGTAGATCTCGTTAAGCTCGGCGGCGATGTCCTTGCAGACCGCACCGGGCTTGATGAGTTCGAGCCCGCGCTTGTGGACTTCGACGTTGATGTTCCACAGTTCCAGGGAGCGGGCGTCCGGTTCGCCGTAGAACAGGGTCCGTTCCAGGGCGGTGTAGTAGCCGGAGGTCATGGGAAAGCAGTTCAGGGACAGGATGTCGTGTTCCTGGATCTTGCGGGTGGTGGCCCAGTTGTGTGCGCCGTCGGTGTTGATGCCGGACTGGAACCATACCCAGGTGTCGCGGATCTCGGAGTTGGGGAAGGTCCGGGCAATCTCGTGCACCATCGCCTCGGTGCCGATCAGGGCGACCTCGTACTCTGTGATCCCGGCGGTGATCGCGTTGCGGATGGCCTCGCCGCCGAGGTCGCCGATCCGTGCCCCGTGTTTGATGACCTCAATCTCCTCGGCCGATTTGATCATGCGCTGGCGCATGGCTGCCTGGGCCACGTCCACCAGGGCTGCGGACGGGAATGCGGCCTGAATCTTATTGCGGTTGTCCAGCGGCAGGGAGTCATCCTCGACACCGAGGCGCCGCGGGTTGATGCCGCGGGTGCGCAGGACTTCCTGGATGGCGAAGATGTAGTTGTCGCGGCGCCAGTCCGTGTAGACGATGTTGTCGCCGTAGCTCCGGCGCCAGGGCATTCCGGCGTCGATGTTGGCGGTGACAGTGACTGCGTCATCCTTGGTGACCACCATGCCGTAGGGCCGGCCGAAAGTGGTGAACAGGAAGTCGGAGTAGTACTTGATGGAGTGGTAGCTGGTGAGGACGACGGCGTCGAGGTCCTTTTCTGACATGATGCGGCGGAGTCCGGCAAGCCTGCGCTCGAACTCGGTGTCCGAGAAGGTGAGGCTGACTTTTTCGCCGTTCTTGAGGACCTTCGTGCGCTCCAGTTCGGCGACGTTGGTGGCGTTCTCAGTGGTGATGGTCATGGTGGTGTTGCCTTTCTAACAGTGCTGTCTTTAGCGAAAGCCGAAGCAGTTGCGACTAACGCAACGCTGTTGCACCAGACTAGAGGCGGTAGCCGGCACAGTCAATGGCCCTGCACGCGCCTTTATTGCGGCATCGGCCCAAGCAGGTCCAAGACAGCGAACGTGTCGGTGCCAGTGCGATCCCGCGCCCTGTTGTTGCACAGGAGGAGTTGGGGTTGCAAAGAAAGGGGCAAGAAACGTGGGAAGATGTCCTTGGGCGTACGTAGTACTAGGCCCTTCTATTGACACCTGCTGTGACGGCTGACATATTTCGTGTACGCGCTATGTGCATCTTGTTGTGCATTACGCAATGAGATCCTTGATAGCTGGAGCAGCATTTTGGATTTCGAAGCGGCAGCAATGAGATGGTTGGTGCCCGGCCGGCTGACCTGCCCGCGGATACGGCAGCCAGGAGTCCCGGGACTTAGGAGAGGAACACCAGTTCGTGGTTCACAAAGTCAAGGCAGTCATTGCCAAGGAAAAAAACGCCCCGGTTTCGCTTGAGACCATCCTGGTGCCGGATCCGGGACCGGGTGAGGCGCTGGTTGACATCCTCACCTGCGGGGTCTGCCACACCGACCTGCACTACAAGCAGGGCGGCATCGGCGATGAGTTCCCCTACCTGTTGGGCCATGAAGCCACCGGCATAGTGTCCGCGGTGGGCGAGGGCGTGACCGAGGTGGCCGTTGGTGACCGCGTGATCTTGAACTGGCGTGCCGTTTGCGGCGAGTGCCGGGCTTGCGCCAAGGGCCAGCCCCAGTACTGCTTCAACACCCATAACGCCACCCAAAAAATGACCCTCGAGGACGGCACCGAGCTCTCCCCGGCGCTGGGTATCGGCGCGTTCGCCGAGAAGACCCTCGTCGCCGCCGGGCAGTGCACCAAGGTCGACCCCGAGGCGGATGCTGCCGCCGTCGGGCTGCTGGGCTGCGGCGTGATGGCCGGCATCGGTGCCGCCATCAACACCGGTGAGGTCAAGCGTGGCGAGTCCGTGGCCGTGATCGGTTGCGGCGGCGTCGGCATAGCAGCGATCGCCGGGGCCAAACTGGCCGGCGCCACCACGATCATCGCCGTGGACATCGACGCCAACAAAGTGGAAATGGCCAAGTCACTCGGCGCCACGCACGGCGTGGACTCCAGCAAGGAAGACCCCATCGAGGCCATCCGCGCCCTCACCGGAGGCAACGGCGCCGATGTGGTGATTGACGCCGTCGGCCGCCCTGAAACGTACAGGCAGGCGTTCTACGCCCGCGACCTCGCCGGACGTGTGGTGCTCGTGGGCGTCCCGACGCCGGAGATGAAGCTGGAGCTGCCGCTGCTGGATGTCTTTGGCCGGGGCGGGTCGCTGAAGTCCTCCTGGTACGGCGACTGCCTGCCCTCCCGTGATTTCCCGATGCTCGTGGCGCACTACAAGCAGGGCAACCTGGATCTGGACGCCTTCGTCTCCGAGCGGATCACCATTGACCAGGTGGAGGAAGCCTTCGCCAGGATGCACGAAGGAAAAGTGCTGCGGTCGGTTGTTGAAATCGAGCAGGCGGCTTCCTGATGGGCGTCCGGATCGAAAACCTGGTCACCTCGGGCACGTTTTCGCTCGACGGCGGCACCTGGGACGTTGACAACAACGTCTGGATCGTGGGCAACGATGAGGAATGCGTGATCATCGACTCGCCGCACGATGCCGCCGCGATCATCAGCCAGGTGCGGGGCCGGAAAGTGCTGGCCATCCTGCTCACGCATGCCCACAACGACCACATCGGCGCGGCACGCGAGGTGGCCGACGCCGTAGGAGCGCCGATCTACCTTAACCCGGAGGACCACGTCCTCTGGGAGCAGGTCTACCCTGACTCAAAGCCGGACCATTCCCTGGCGGACGGTGACGTGTTCAAGGTGGGTGGCGCGACGCTTCAGGCGATCCACACTCCCGGCCACTCCCCCGGCTCCACCTGCTTTTACCTTGAAAGCGCAGGCACGGTGTTCACCGGGGACACCCTTTTCAACGGCGGGCCGGGAGCCACCGGGCGCTCCTACAGCGACTACCCCACCATCCTCACCTCCATCCGCGAACGGCTGCTGACGCTGCCGCCCGGAACCGCGGTCCGCACCGGGCACGGAGATGACACAACAATCGAGGCCGAGCGGGAAACGCTGGCCAAGGTTTCGCAGTAGGCAGTGAACTAAGGAAGTTGGAACGATGAAGTTCGGCAAGCAGCCCGCCCCCGTGGCGGACATCGATGAGGACAACCTCGAAGTCCACAAGCCCAAAACAGAAGCGGCCGGGGTTAAGGCCGTGATGGTGGCGCTGGAGCGTGCCGTGGCGCAGGCCGGGGTGACGCGGACGACCCAGTCGCTGCTGCGGTTGAACCAGCGGGGCGGGTTCGATTGCCCGGGCTGCGCTTGGCCGGAGTCGGACAAGAAGCGTAAAGCGGCGGAGTTCTGCGAGAACGGCGCCAAGGCCGTGGCCGAAGAGAACACCCTGCGCACGGTCGGGGCGGAGTTCTGGGCCAAGCACTCCATCGCCGAACTTTCCACCAAGACGGAGTATTGGCTGGGCAATCAGGGCCGCCTGAGCGAGCCGGTGGTGATCCGGCCCGGCGACACCCACTACTCGCCCATTTCCTGGGCTGATGCGTTCGAGCTGATCGGCGAGCACATCCGGGCCACCACCGCTGACCGGTGCGTTTTCTACACCTCCGGCCGCACCGCGAACGAGACCGCGTTCATGTACCAGCTGTACGCGCGGGCCCTGGGCACGAACAACCTGCCGGACTGTTCAAACATGTGCCACGAGTCCTCGGGCTCGGCACTGAACCCGACCATCGGGATCGGCAAGGGCACCGTGTCCCTGGATGACATCCACGATTCCGAACTAATCTTCGTCGTCGGCCAGAACCCCGGCACCAACCACCCCCGCATGCTCTCGGCGCTGAAGGAATGCAAGGACAAGGGCGGCAAGGTCGTGGCAGTGAACCCGCTGCCCGAGGCCGGGCTGTTCAACTTCAAGGACCCCCAGACCGTTTCCGGCGTCATCGGCGGCGGCACGCCGCTGGCCGATGAATACCTGCAGATCAAGGTCGGCGGGGACCTGGCCCTGTTCCAGGCCCTCGGCCACCTGCTCCTGGCCGAGGAGGAGCGTAACCCGGGTTCTGTCGTCGACCATTCCTTCATTGCCGCGCAGACGGACGGGTTCGAGACCTACCGCGAGGCCCGCGGTGAGCTTGACTGGGCGGAAACCGAGAAGGCGACCGGCCTGTCCCGCGAACAGATCGAGACCGTGGCCGGGATGCTGATCCGGTCCAAGGCCACCATCTTCTGCTGGGCCCTGGGCGTCACTCAGCAGCCGCACTCGGTGGACACCATTAAGGAAATGGTGAACGTCCTGCTGCTGCAGGGCAACTTCGGCAAGCCAGGCGCCGGAGCCTGCCCGGTCCGAGGCCACTCCAACGTCCAGGGTGACCGGACCATGGGCATCTGGGAAAAACCAAAGGAATGGCTCCTCGAAGCACTGGATGGCGAGTTTGGAATCACTTCCCCGCGGCACCACGGCCATGACGCCGTCGAAGCCATGGAGGCCTTCGAACGCGACGAGGTGGACGTCTTTGTGTCCATGGGCGGCAACTTCTCCCTGGCCTGCTCAGACACCGAAACCCTCGAAGCCGGGATGCAGCGGATTGGCCTGACCGTGCACATCTCCACCAAACCCAACCGCTCCCACATCGTGCACGGGCGCACCTCGCTGATCCTGCCGACGCTCGGCCGCACGGACAAGGACGACAAACACCCCAAGGGCGCCCAGTTCCTCTCCGTGGAGGACTCCATGTCCGTGGTCCACTCCACCCAGGGCAGGCTGACCCCGGTCTCCGAGCACCTCCTCGCCGAACCGGTGATTGTGGCCAGGATGGCCGAGGCGACCTTCGGCCCGGACCACCCGGTGGACTGGAAGGCCATGGCCGAGGACTACGACGTGATCCGTGACCACATTGAACGGGTCCTGCCCGGCTTCGAGGACTTCAACACCCGGGTCCGGACCAAAAACGGGTTTGTGCTGCCCAACCCGCCCCGGGACACCCGCTCCTTCGCCACCGACATCGGCCGCGGCCGGTTCACCGTCAGCCCGCTCGAATACCTCACCCCGCCCAAGGGGCACCTGGTCCTGCAGACCATCCGCAGCCACGACCAGTACAACACCACCTACTACGGCCTGGACGATCGCTATCGCGGCATCTCCGGCGGCCGCCGCGTGATCCTGATCCACCCCGAAGACCTCGCCGAACTCGGGTACCAGGACCGCGACCTCGTGGACGTCATCAGCACCTTCCGCGGTGTCGACCGCCACGCCGAAAAATTCCGGCTCGTGGCCTACCCCACCGCCAAAGGCTGCGCCGCGGCCTACTTCCCCGAAGCCAACGCCCTGGTTCACAAGGAAAACGTCGCACGCGAATCCAACACCCCCGGCTTCAAAGCCATGTTCGTCCGCTTCGTCCCACACCCCGCGGTGAGCAGCGACGTAGAAGCTGCAGGGGAGCTCGAGCCGGCGGCGGTCTAGTTCCTGGCGTACGCGAACAGCGACGGCGACATACCGGCATGTGCCGGGGTGTCGCCGTCGTTGCTTAAGTGTTGGGTTTCCGCCTACAACGGGTTGTTTCCGTCGGGCTGGGCTTCCGGATCAAGGTCCTTGCCGTAGCCGGCTGCCAAACCAAGCCCTCCCACCTGTTGTCCGGCGTTTGTTTGCCCCGGCATAGAACCGCTGTCGGGAGCGTCCTGGGCTGCTCCGCCGGAGTCTGGCGCGACATCCGGCCTCAGGTGCTCGTCGTCGGGAATGTTCTTCGGAACTTCTTCATCAGCCATCCCACCAGCCAAGCACCAGTGCCAGGTGCGGGCAAGGGACCCGGATGATTTAACGGCCTACCAGGAACCCGGTCAGCACTTCTATCCATTCGTTGACGGCGTCGAGATGTGCATCGTGCGACCCTCCGGGTAGGTCTAAAGCGCGGGACATAGTTGCCCGCCCCTGATTGACGACGCAGCTGATCCCGACATCATCAGGGGCCTTCATAGGCCGTTTTTGCTCCATTCCAGCTGTCGTCCAAGTGCTGGAACATAAGGTGGTCCTGCCATCTGCCGGCGATTTTCAAGTACTTCGGGGCAAGTCCGTATTGCTGGAAACCTGTCCTGGTGAGGACGGCCTGGGAGGCGACATTGGCAACCAACGTTTCGGCCTGCACTCGGTGAAGTTTCAGCTCCGAAGAGGCGAAGGCGACTGCTGCCCGGACGGCCTCCGTCGCCAGGCCCTTGCCGGTCTGGTCCTCAGACAGCCAGTACCCCGTGCTGCACGATTGGAAAGCGCCGCGGGTGATGCCATTGAGCGTCAACCGCCCGGCGACCGTGCAGTCGTCATCCAGGACGACCCACGGCATTGCCTCAGCCAGGCCTTCCGGCGGCGGGATCCGCCTTGTAGTGTGATGGCGTGATCGTCCCCGACATCTCCCAGAACGCCGTGGCAGTCGCGGATCACTACGACGAGCTCGATCCCATTTATCGTCGGGTGTGGGGTGAGCATGTGCATCACGGGCTGTGGACAACCGGCCGCGAGACGCCGGCCGAGGCCGTCGGGGCGCTAGTCGACACGGTCGGCGACCGGCTGCGGCTTACTCCCGGCGAGGCGTGCGTCGACATCGGCTGCGGCTATGGCTCAACCGCAAGGCAGCTCGCGGTGACTCGCGGGGTGCGGGTTACGGGCTTCACGCTTTCCGCCGAGCAGGCCCGGTACGCCGCCGCGCATGCGGTACCGGACGTTGACGTCCAACTCCGCGACTGGCTCCACAACGGGCTGGCCGATGACTCGGCAAACGCCGCATGGGCCATTGAATCAAGCGAGCACATGGTCGATAAGCCCATGTTCTTCGCCGAGGCGCACCGCGTGCTGGCCCCCGGCGGCGTCTTCGTCGTCTGCGCGTGGCTCGCCGAAACTGACGTCAGCAGGTGGAAGGTTCGCCACCTGCTGGAGCCGATTTGCCGCGAAGGGCGCCTGCCCTCGATGGGCACGCGCGAGGAGTATGAGGCGATGGCCAGGGCGGCGGGGTTCACGGTCGATGGCTATGAGGACGTCAGCGCCCGCGTGGCACGCACATGGCGGATCTGCGCCCGGCGGCTGGTGGAGGCCTTGCTCGTAGATCGCGAGACCCGCCGCCTCGCCCTTGGCGCACGCAACCGCGTCTTCGTTTTTAGCATCCCCCGGCTGATGCTGGCCTACCGGACCGGTGCGATGCGTTATGGGATATTCACGCTGTCGAAGCCGAGGGCTGAGCCGTACCGCTAGCCGCTCAGAGGCACGCGAAAGGCCCGCCGGTCCTGGGACTTCCCAGGACCGGCGAGCCTTCGTGTGGTTGGGTGCCCGCTGGCTCAGCGGACCACCTGCTTAGCCGCGGAGCCGCTCCATACCGGGGTCGAAGAGCGGTTCGGGCGAGACGGTCGCCGCGATGCGCTTGCCGAAGTATTCGACCTCCACGGCGTCGCCCTCGGAAACCGAAGCCGGCAGCCAGGCGTAGGCAATCGGCTTCCGGACCGAGTAGCCGTAAGCGGCGCTCGTAACGTACCCGGCAGCCGCGCCGTTCACGTACACAGGTTCCTTGCCCAGCACCAGGGACGTGCCGTCGTCGATCGTCAGGCACCGCAGCGCACGCGTGGCCGGCTGCTCCTTGCGTTCTGCAAGGGCTTCTGCGCCCACGAAGCCCGTCTTGTCCTTGGCCACGGAGAAGCCCAGGCCGGACTCGTACGGGTGGTGCTCGGACGTCATGTCCGTGCCCCACAGCCGGTAGCCCTTTTCGAGGCGCATGCTGTTGAAAGCGCCACGGCCGGCGGCAATGATGCCGTGCTCCTGGCCCGCCTCGAACAGCAGGTCCCAAAGCTTCAACCCGTACTCGGCGGTGGTGTACAGCTCCCAGCCGAGTTCACCCACGTAGGAAAGCCTCATGGCGGTGACCGGGATGCCGCCAACGGAGATTTCCTTGGTCCGGAAGTACTTCAGGCCCTCGTTGGTGAGGTCATCAGCGCTGACCTTGCCGATGACTTCGCGTGCCAGCGGGCCCCACAGGCCGATGCAGCAGGTGCTGCCGGTGATGTCCGTGACGTGCGCCCACTGGGCAGGATCGGCAGCAGACTGCTTGCGGGCCTCCACCCGGAGGTAGTCGAAGTCCACATTGCTGTTCACGCCCAGCTGGAATTCTTCCTCCGCCAGCCGTGCGATGGTCACGTCGCTGCGGATGCCGCCGTCGTGCTCCAGCAGCAGGCAGTACGTCACGGCACCCGGCTTCTTGGCGATGTTGCCCGTGCTGAGCCGGTGCAGCAACGCCTGGGCGCCCGGGCCAACAACGGACAGCCGCTTCAGCGGCGTCATGTCGAAAAGTCCGACGGCGGTACGCGTCTTCCATGCCTCGGCTGCGGAGATGGGGGAAGAGAACAAGGCAGACCAGGGGTCCCGCTCCGGCGTCTGCCATTCGGCAGGGAGCTCCTCCAGCAGGCCGCGGTTGGCCTCGAACCAGTGGGGCCGCTCCCAGCCGGCGGACTCCAGGAAGAACGCTCCAAGTTCCTTCTGCCGGACGTTGAACGGGCTAACGCGCAGGTCCCGCGGGAATTCCCTGGGCTGCAGCGGGTGCATCACGTCGTAGATCTCCACGAAGTTCTGCTGCGACGTCTCGCTGACGTACGCGTCGGAGGTCTGGACCTTTTCGAAGCGGGTGAGCTCGCAGCCGTGCAGGTCCGTGCGGGACCGGCCTTCCACCAGCAGCTCCGCCATGGCCTTGGCCACGCCGGCCGAGTGCGTTACCCAGACGGCTTCGGCCACGAACAGGCCTTCGAGGTCGGGCGCCTCGCCCATGAGCGGGCCGCCGTCGGGGGTGAAGGAGAAGATGCCGTTGAAGCCATCCTCGATCTCGGCGTTGCGCAGCGCAGGCAGCAGGTCCCGGCTGTCCTCCCAGGCGGGCAGGAAGTCGTCCAGGGTGAAGTCCAGGCGGGATGGCATGCGGTGGTCCGACATTTCCTCCGCGGAGACCTTCGGCAGGGCGGACATGTCCACTGGCATGGGGCGGTGGGCGTAGCTGCCGATGCCGATGCGGTTGCCCCATTCGCGGTAGTACAGGTCCTTGTCCTGGTAGCGCAGGATGGGCTTGCTGGCACCCTTGGGAAGCTCGTTGACGCCCTCAAGTTCGGGCAGCGGGGTGGTGACGGCGTACTGGTGGCCAAGCGGCAGCAGCGGGACTTCGAGGCCCACCATCTTGCCGAGTTCCCGGCCCCAGAAACCAGCACAAGACACCACGATGTCAGCCGGAATCAGCCCGTTGTCGGTTTCGACGCCGGTCACCTTGCCGCCCTCCTGGGCGATGCCGGTCACCGTAGTGGAGCCGAGGAAGGTCACGCCACGCTCGCCGGAGCGCTCGATCAGCAGTTGCACCGCACGGGCTGCCAGGGCCAGGCCGTCGGTGGGGATGAGCAGGCCGCCCAGGACTTCGCGGCCGCCGGTGAGCTTGCCGGTGTTCAGGAGGGGGTAGATCTTTTCGCATTCGTCGGCGTCGACGATCCGGCTTTCGACGCCCCAGGAGGTCATCACGCCCATCTTGCGCTTGAGGTCGGCCAGGCGCTCGGGGGTGGTTGCCAGCTCCAGGCCGCCCACCTGGTTGAAGCAGGACTCGCCGTCCTTGCTCAGGGCCAGCAGCTTGTTCACCGTGTAGGTGGCGAATTCGGTCATGGTGCGCGACTGGTTGTTCTGGAACACCAGGCCCGGGGCATGCGACGTGGAGCCGCCGGCAAGTTCCAGCGGGCCCTGTTCCACCACCGTGATGTTGGTCCAGCCGCGGGTGGAGAGTTCGTCGGCAAGGTTGGTTCCGACAATGCCGGCTCCGATAATGACAACGCGTGGTGATGCGCTCATGGGTGTGTTTCTCCTGTTTTTGCGTAAGAGGCGTTGGCGTTAGCGGAAGACGACGGTGCGGGTGTTGTTGAGCAGGACCCGGTGCTGGCAGTGCCATTTCACGGCCCGGGCAAGCGCCTGTGTTTCGGCGTCCCGGCCCACGGTCACCAGGGCATCCGCGTCCAGGCTGTGGTCCACCCGGAACACCTCCTGCTCGATGATGGGTCCCTCGTCAAGGTCCGCCGTGACGTAGTGGGCGGTGGCCCCAACGAGCTTGACGCCGCGGTCGTAGGCCTGGTGGTACGGCTTGGCGCCCTTGAATCCCGGCAGGAACGAGTGGTGGATGTTGATGGCCCGTCCGCGGAGGTTAGTGCACAGTTCGTTGGACAGCACCTGCATGTAACGGGCCAGGACCACCAGGTCGGCGTTGTACTCCTCCACCAGTTCCAGCAGCCGGGCTTCCGCCTCGGGCTTGGTGGCGGCCGTCACCGGAACGTGGATGAAGGGCAGCCCGGCGGCCTCTGCCATGGGGCGCAGGTCCTCATGGTTGGACACCACGACGGCGATCTCCGCACCAAGGCTTCCGGCCTGCCAGCGGAAAATGAGGTCGTTGAGGCAGTGCCCGAACTTCGAGACCATCACCAGCAGCCGCTGCGGCCTGCCGTCATTGAAGGTGAAGCTCATGCCGAATTCGGCTGCGATGGGACCGAAGGCTTCCGTCAGGACATCGACGTCCTGGTGGTTGAGCCCGTTGTCCTGGTGGAGGTCGGAACCAAGGGTGAAGGCGGTCCGCAGGTAGAGTTTCCCGCTGACGTGGTCGTCGAACTGCTGGTGCTCTACGATGTCGAAGCCGCGGTCCGCCAGGAATCCCGTCACTGCCCGCACAATGCCGGGCTTCTCGGGGCAGGAGAGGGTAAGGACGAACTGCGCGGGACGCGTAGCGGGGGCCGTCGTGGCTGCACCAGCTGCGGCGGTGGCGCTGCCTGGCGGGCGGCTTTCAAGAAGGATAGTCATGGTGTGCTCCTAGGGTGCTTGCGTGTGCTTGGGGGCGACGGCGGAATCCGCCGGAATGGGATCGACTGCGGTGGAGCCGGCCGTACTGGAACTGCCGTGGCACGGCGCGTCCTCTGAACAGCGTTCACCGCATTCATGCTTTGTCACGAGGTCAAACTGGGCGCCGCCGTGCTGGTCCACGCCCGTGCGGATGGCGCGCTCCACCACCGAGTCAGCCAGCCGCCGTCGCAGGGACAGCGGATCCCGGCGCAGGTCCTTGACCAGGGCGAAGCACAGCAGCAGCATGACCAGCACGAACGGCAGGGCCGCCACAATGGTGATGCGCTGCAGGCCGGAGAGCGCCTCCGACGGCTTGTCGCCGCCGGCCAGCATCATCACGGCAGCTACTGCACCTGTCAGCAGGCCCCAGAAGATGATCAGGCCGCGCTTCGGGTCAGAGGATCCGTTGGAGCTCAGGGACGCCATGATGATTGACGCCGAATCCGCTCCGGTGATGAAGAAGATGGCCACCAGGACCATGGCCAGGACGATGACCGATGCGGTCAGCCAGGCAGGCATGGACATGTTCTTCACGAGGTCGAACAGTGCTCCGTCGAAGTTGATCGAAGGTGATCCGCTTGCCATGGACACCAGGCCGGGGGTGCCGGCCTTGTCCGCCTCCTGCTGGACGTGGAAGGCCGTGCCGCCAAAGATGCCGAACCAGATGACGCTGACCACGCTGGGGACGAGCAGGACGCCGGTGACGAACTGGCGGATGGTGCGGCCGCGGCTGATGCGGGCAATGAACATGCCCACGAACGGCGTCCACGATACCCACCAGGCCCAGTAGAAAATGGTCCAGCCGGACAACCAGGTCCGCAGCGCTTCGTCACCTACGGCCTCGGTCCGCGAGGACATTTCGGCGAGGTCCCTGGCGTAGTCTCCTACCGCGGCAGGGATGAGGTTGAGGATGAACAGGGTGGGCCCGGCGACGAAAACGATGAGCGCCAGGATCACGGCCAGGACCATGTTGATGTTGGACAGCCATTGGATGCCACGGCTGATCCCGGAAATGGCCGAGGCGACGAAACAGGCGGTCAGGATGGCAACGATGGCCACCAGGACAGGGGTGCCGGTTTCGCTGATCCACCCGTTGGATGTCAGTCCGCTGCCGATCTGGAGTGCGCCGAGGCCGAGGGACGCGGCCGTGCCGAAGAGCGTGGCAAAGATCGCCAGGATGTTGATGAACCTGCCCACCGGCCCTTCCACTGTCCTGATCCCGAACAGGGACGTGAATGCTGCGGAGATGAGCTGCCGGCGGCCGAGGCGGTAGGTGCCGTAGGCCATGGCAATTCCGACGACGGCGTACATGGCCCAGGGGTGAAGGGTCCAGTGGAAGATGGAAGTGGCCATGGCCGTCTGGACGGCCGCGGGCGTCCGTCCATCCACGGTTCCCGGCGGCGGGGAGACGAAGTGGTAGAGCGGCTCGGCCACGCCGTAGAACATCAGGCCGATGCCCATGCCGGCCGCGAACATCATGGCAACCCATGAGACCGTCCGGAACTCGGGCTTTTCGCCATCTTTACCCAGCGGGATGTTGCCCCACTTGCCCAGGGCCAGCCACAGGACAAAAACGACGAACAATGAGGCCAGGACCATGAAGAGCCAGCCGGTGTACTCCATGACCCAGTCGAGGGCGAGGGTGGAGGTGGAGGACAGGCTGTCCCGGCCCAGGAAGCCCCAGGCAACAAAGGCCAGGGCGAGGAGGCCCGTGATGCCGAAGGTGACTTTGTCCAGGGTGAGCTTTCGGTTCCGGCGTTCCGCCACCGCCTGCTCAGAGCGGCTCTGGCGAAGCTCCTGCATGATCTGCTCGGTGTTCTCCACCTCGGCCTCCGCGCTGTTGTTAGCGGGCTGGAGATCTGGTTCGGCCCGGACCTCTTTGTCCGGGCGGATATCGCTGTTCAAAGCCATGTCAAGTCCTTTGATTTGAATTCATGGGCTGGCGTTGTGCTCCGGCGCCCACAGGCCGGGGGGAAAGGTTGGGGCTTTGCTGGCGTTCGGCTATCGATGTCAGCTTTGCCCTAACCCGGCGGTTGTTCCGCAAAGATCAACGCGTCTCGTAATAAGCAACAGAGTGGCCCGAATCACAACCCGATGTCAAGAAGTTTCCGAAGTCTTAAGCCCTATTTCAGGGGTTTCGGCTACGGCTTGACAACGGCCGGAACAGGGGTCAGGCATCGATCACCAGGTCGGACTGGGCAACAGAGCAGCACGGCAGGAACTTGCCTGCAGAGATTTCCCGCGCCCTGATCCCGCCCTGGTGGTTCATCTCGACCTCGCCGGAAATCTTGACGACTTTGCAGGAGCCGCACATGCCTTCCTTGCAGTTCGCCCCAATCCTGACGCCGGCGCGCTGGGCAACCTCGAGGATTCGCTCGGTGGGGTCGATCCGCACATTGATACCGGTGCGCATGAAGGACATGGTGAGACTGCCTGTTCCCACCGTGTCGAAGCTGGAGGCATCAGGGGAAGCGGCTTCCGGCTCCACGCCAGGGCTGTCGGCAGAGGGGTCGGAGCCGGGCTTGTCCGGTTCGCTGATTTCCAGAGGCAGCCCCGAGGCCTCCAGTGTTCCGTCGGCGTCGTAGCCAGGCTCGTAGAGCCCGAACGCGGCGGGCTGGCTTTCGTAGTAGTCCTCGGCGGATTCGGCGATCTCCTCGGCGATTTCCTCCGCGACGTCGGCTGCGAGAGCCACCTCCGCCTGGTATTCAAGGAGCGTCTGGCGGTCTCCCGAGAAGAACTCCATGTAAATGGACGTGTCGTCGACACCAACCCTTTGAAGGAGTTCGGTGGCGGTGTTCAGGTAACCCTCGGGGCCACATGCGTATACCTGCCGGCCGTTGGCGTCGGGGGCCACCTCCTCGAGCATGGCCGCCGTCAGCCTTCCACGGAGCCCTTCCCAGCCCTCCGGTTCGCTTCGGCTGCCCAGGGAGTAGTGGACCTTGACGCGCGAGTCCACGGACGCGATATAGGCCAACTCCCGGTGGAAGGCAAAGCCTCCGGCATCCGAGCCGTGGTAGAGCACCACAACGTCGGCGTGGCCGGGCAGGGAGTGGATGGTCCGCACCATGGACATGATGGGAGTGATGCCGGCGCCGGCGGCAAGCAAGAGATACCGTGCCCGCCGGTCGGCGTCGGGCAGGTGGAATGCTCCCACGGGTCCCAGCATTTCAAGAACGGTGCCGGGTTTAACGTTCTCGTGCACCCATGGCGAGACCAGGCCGGTGGAGTCGCATTTGACGGTGATGTTGAAGGTCCACGGCTGGGTGGGCGAGCTGGACAGCGAGTAGCTGCGGTCCACCGGGTCCTGGTCCTCGCCGTTCAAGGGGAATGCGATGTTCACGTACTGGCCCGCGCGGAACGCCAGGGGCGCACCATCGCAGCGGCGGAACACGAAGGTCATCATGGCGCCGGCCTCGGGAATGGTCTCGACGCATTCGGCCATGAATTCCTGCGGATGCCACGGGTTCAATGCCCGGGCTGCCCGGGCAGGTGTTTCAGTGCTTCCCATCACTCTGTTCCACGGCATCTCAAGACCGCGAATTCGCTGTGGTTCCTGGATGGCCGTTTCAGTGAGGAGTTCAATCATGCCAGGTGCTCCTGCACGCGCTGCACGTACCAGTTGATGAATGCCTCAACCTGGTATTCGCTCTTCATGTAGGGGCCGGGCTCGTAGGCGGGGCTGGCGGCACCCTGCTGGCAGAGTTCCACGAACGCCTTGTCCTGCAGGTTCGTCTGCTTCCAGGTGTAGGTGAGCTTCTCCAGGTCGTAGTCGACGCCTTCCACGGCGTCGTCCGCCACCAGCCAGGTGGTGCGTACGAGGCTCTGGTGTTCGTTGATGGGGAAAACACCGAACGTGATGACGTGGTCGCCGAGGAAATGGAACCAGCTGTTGGGCTGCAGGTGCATGGAGCAGCGGCCAAGGCGGAAGTCGGGCAAGTCACCGAGCAGCTTCTTGGAAAGCCTGCGCCCGTCGGCGGAGAACGATTCGCCCTCTCCATCGAGTGATTCCCGTGAGATGCGGATTCCCGCGATGCGGGTGTCGAGCTGCTCGACCACCTCGTAGGGGAGGCCATAGCGGCGGCAACGCTCTTCGAGCGAGGACTGTGCCTCTTTGTTACGGTCCCACACTTCTTCAAGGTGGGGCGGGACCAGGCCCTCCGTCAGGCCCCAGGTGGGGAAGAGGGAGCAGGCGAGCTCAGGGTGGCCGTCGCAGTGGTAACACTCGCGGTTGTTCTCCATGACGAGCTTCCAGTTGCCCTCTTCGATGATGTTTTGCTGGTAGGCAATTTTCGTCTTGGAGAGATCGTGGGGCGCGAGGTAGGGCTCGAAGATCTTCGCGGTTTCGTCGAAGTCTGTCGGCGGTTCATCCGCGATGCAGACGAAGATGAGGCCGGCGACCTCGCGGCCGTGGGCGCGCTTGAGGCCGAAGCAGCTCTTGTCGAACTTGGTTTCCCCCGGAGCGGAGGCATGGATCAGGTTGCCCTCCGGGGAGTAGGTCCAGGAGTGGTAGCCGCAGACCAGGTTTCCGGTGGAACCGGCAGCTTCGGTCAGAACGCGGGCGCCGCGGTGGCGGCATACGTTGTGCAGGACGTTCACGTCGCCGTCGTCGTTACGCAGCACAATCAGGGAGTAGGGTCCGTAGTCGACCGTCACGTAGTCGCCGGGCTCGGGCAGTTCGGCCGTGCTGGCCGCAAAGATCCAGTGCTGGCCGAAAATGGCCTTCATGTCGATGTTAAAGATCGAGGGATCGGTGTAGAAGGGTGCGTCGAGGGAGTAGCCGGTGCGCCGGAACTCAAACAACTCGGTGATTTCAGCCAGCTGCTCGGCAGGCAAAGATGCAGCGAGTTTGCCGCGTGAATTGAGGGGCACGTTCACTGAAACAGTCATGGGTTTCCTCCCGGGAGGCATGGGTAGTGGGTATTGCTTGTTGACCATGGAGGCGCGGGTGAAAGCGGCATGATCGAAAAACTTTGTAAGGATGAGATTAGAGTCACAGGAGCCGCAAAAAAAGCGCAAAATTCCGAAGGTTACCCTGCACAATAAGTGCATGATCGATTCGAGGCTCATCACACTTCGCGTGTTCGCCCGGTGCGGCACTATAGGCGCGACCGCTGAGCTTACGGGCTACTCCCCCTCCGCCGTCTCTGCGCAACTGCGGGAGCTCCAGCGCGTGCTTGGAATGCAGCTGCTGACAAAAGACGGCCGGGGCGTGCGGCTGACAGCCACAGGACGGTTTCTCGTGGCGGGTTCGGATCCCCTTATTGCGGAGTGGGAGCGCCTGCGCGCCGCGGCCATGGAGGCCGGCGACCAGGTGCAGCCCCATTTTGGCATCGGGGGATTTTCCACTGCAGCCGCCCAGTTGCTCGCGCCGCTGGCCACCACCTTGCGCTCAACCCGCCCCCTGCTGGAGGTTCAGGTTCTTGAGGCCGATCCGGCCCGCTGCTTCGACTTGTTGATCGCGGAACGGATCGACCTTGCGGTCATTGTCGCCATGCAATCCGACACCTATGGTGAGGACGATCCGCGCTTCGAGCAGAAAGTCTTACTCGACGATCCACTGGATGTCATCATTCCCGGTGACCATCCGCTGGCGTCACGGGGAACAGCCACCCTTGAAGAGCTGGCATCCGAACCCTGGATTACGGAGGCCGCCGGTTCCACCTATCATTCCCTCTTCACCGCGGCCTTCACGGCAATCGGGGTAACACCACGGATTGCCCATGAGGCTATCGAATGGGAAACCCAGATCGCGTTCGTGGGTGCGGGGCTGGGCGTCGGCCTGCTGCCCCGGCTGGCGCCTTTGCATGGTGCGGAGAACGTGGTTCGGCTGCGTATCACCGGCGAGGCTAAACCCACGCGACGCATTGTCGCCGCGGTGCGCAGGGGCAGCATAAACTCACCCCTGATCCAGGAGTCGCTCGGCATCCTGCAGGTTAACGCGAATCGGATCCTCACCGCCCGGCTCGAAGAGGATCTCTGAGCGCTGCCGTGCGGGGGCGTGCTGGCATTCGGCAGCGCCCTTATCCTGCATCGGCACAGGCGCATCAGTGGCGGGCGTAGCCCAACCGCGCGCTGATTTCCAGCCCTGCTTCTTTCAGCCCGTCCAGGAGTCCTGGTTCCTTTTCCGGTTCGAAGCGGAAGGCGGGTCCGGAGATGCTAACGGCCCCGACTACCGCGCCCACATGGTTGTAGACCGGCACCGAGATGGAGTTTAGCCCGATCTCGAATTCCTCCCGCACCACGCCATAACCCTGCCGGGCCACGTCAAGTAATTGGGTTTCGAGTTCTTTCCTGTCTGTGATGGTGCGCGGCGTGCGGGCCGGGAGCCCGGTTTCCTTCAGGATCCGTGCACGCTCCTCCGCCGGCAGCCCTGCAAGCAGGATCTTGCCGCTGCTGGTCGCGTGCAACGGCGTCAAACTGCCCACCCAGTCGTAGGTGGCGAGGGTGGAAGGACCCATGGCCTGGTCCACATTTACGGCGAAGTTGGAGCGCAGCACCGCAAGGTTGACGGTTTCCTTGAACTCCTCGGCCAGAGCTTCGAGGACCGGGCGCGCTTCCCGCACCAGGCTGAGCCTGCCGGGGATGGAACTGGCCAGGCGCAGGATGCCGAAGCCCAGCTGGTACTTGCCGCGTTCGCTGTTCTGGTGGACCATCTCGCGACTGACCAGGGAACCGAGCAGGCGCGACACCGTGGACTTATGAATGCCCATCTCCTCGGCGATTTCGCTCACTCCGGCATGGCCGTCCCGGGCCAGGATTTCCAGCACTGCCAGGGCGCGGTCTACAGACTGAACGCCGCCGGACTGTCCCGCCTCAACGTCGATGTCCGGTTCGCGCTCATTGTTCGAAGCCATGGTCCATACTCTCAAGTAGGTTGCGCAGGGTGAAATCAACCACACGCAAAAGGTGCCCCGCTTGAGTCTTGACGCTGCTTATCCGCAGCGCGGGCAGCAACTCCTGCATCACTGCAAAAGCCGAGGCCGCTCCGCTTCAGGCAGAGCAGGCCAAGAAGCGTGCCGTCGTCGTCCACTACTGCAAGCCGGCGCCTGCCGGCTGCCTGCAGCGCAGCGGTGCCGGCTTCAACAGGCACCCGGGGACCGATACTCCTGTTGAGCATCACGCCATAGGAGAAGGCCCGGGCCGCCGGTGGTGCCCCTTTCGGGATATCAGACCGCTCCAGCGTGCCGAGGAGGCGGTTGGCCGAATCCACGATCAAGGCCATATGGACGTGGTCGTCGCCGAAAAATCTGCGCACCTGCTCGACGGTGCAGTCCTCCAGCAGCGTCTTCGGGCAGGTGATCATAATGTCTTCCACGGACCGCTGTGGGGGGTTTTTCTCAACCGTGTGGCTTTCCAACGCTGGCCCGTTCATCCCGCGTGACCGCCAATAACCCTGTCCCGGCCGGCAAGCCCGCCCGTGACGGCCAGAACCGTCATAATCCCCGCGGTGACGAGGAGCGGGAGTGTCCATCCTCCGCTCACATCCCGAAGGGCCCCGAACATCACCGGCCCTACAGCAGCCATGCCGTAGCCAACAGATTGCGCCATGCCAGACAGGGAGGCTGCCTGCGGGTGGCTGACGGTACGGAGGCTGAACAGCGACAAGGCGATGACAATAAGGCTTCCGCAGCCAATGGCGCCCGCAAGCACCCACAGCAGGATGAGGTCCGGCGCAAGTGCCAGCCCCAGGAAGGTCACCACCATGATTGCGCCGCTTGCGAAGGAAATGATCCGCTGGTCCAGGCCGCGGTGCAGGATTCCCCCTGCAAGAAGGCTGGCGAAGACGCTGATGAGCAGGAAGACGGACAGATGGATTCCTGCGGTTGTGGTCGGGACGCCCCGGCTCTGTTCGATGGTGGGCAGCCAGGCCATCAGGACGTAAAAGGCGATCGACTGCAGCCCCATGAAGACCGTCACTTGCCAACCCAGCGCGGAGGACCACGGCGACCTGTAGGAGGCCGCCGGTGCGGCGGTAACCAGCGGGCGGCTGTGCCGGCGCAGCCAGGGCAGGAGCACCGCCATGGCAATGAGGGCCAGTCCCACCCAGATGCCGAGGGCAAGGCGCCATCCGGCCGGCGACGTCTGGGCCACGGGAACGACGACGGCCGCCCCCATGGCGGCGACGGCGGCCTGCGTGGCGGTGTAGGTTCCGGTGACCTGGCTGACTCTCGCCGGAAAGTCCCGCTTCACCAAAGAGGGCACCAGGACATTGAGAGATGCGATAGCCAGCCCGACTAATGCTGTCCCCACCCAGATGGAAGACGGCACAGGTAAGGAGCGAAGAACGATCCCCGAGGCCAGGATCAGCAGGGACATCCACAGCGCTCGGTCCAGCCCCAGACGGGCAGCTAACGCGGGTGCCACGGGTGAAAAGACCGCGAAGACAATAAGCGGAAGACCCGTGAGGAATCCTGCCGCGGCGCTGGAGAGGCCAAGGTCACCGCTGATGTTCGACAGAACGGGTCCCACGCTGACAAAGGACACCCGGAGATTGACCGCGATGAGCAGCACGCCGATGAAGGCCAGGCCGAACCTGGCAGTACGCTGCGGTGCGTTCCGGGTTACTGCGGGCATCGAGCGGTGACCATCCTTCGAAAAGTGAGAGAGCGTCGCGGTTTCGGTGGCGTTAAGTGAAAGAGCGTCCCGGTTGGCACGGCACTCAGAGGATCTTGCGGATGGTTTCCTCAAAGCTGGTGACATGGTGCAGGGCCAGCTCGGCCGCCTTGTCGGCATCCCCTTCGGCCACCGCTCTAAGCAGGTCGACGTGCTCGGTAATGTGCCCGGTGACGGAAGGGACCTTGTCCAGCACCACGCACCAGATTCGCGTGGCCAGGTTGTCGTAGCGGATCAGGGTGCTTTCCAGATGCGGGTTCGCGGCTGCCTTGTAGATCAGCCGGTGCACCATGAGGTCGTAGCGCATGAGGTCGCGTGACTCACCGGGCCCGGGGTCGATCCCGGCAATGGCATCCGCCACCTCCAGCAGTTCGCGGCGCATGGCCTCGTTTGCCCTGCGGGCAGCACGGCGGGCCGCCAACGGCTCCAGCAGTTCCCGGATCTCCGAAACGTCCGCCAGTTCCGTGAAGTCCACGTTGGTGGCGAAGGTTCCCCGGCGTGGGTAGGACACCACAAGGTGGTCCACCTCCAGGCGCTTAATTGCCTCCCGGACCGGCGTGCGGCCGAATCCCAGCTCTGTAGCGAGTTGGCCTTCGTTGATCGGCTCGCCCGGCCGGATTTCCAGCATGATCAGCTTGTCCCGCAGCTGGCGGTACGCGGCCTCAGCCTGGGACGGTGCCTCGTCCTCGGTCTGGGGCAGGGCAAGAAGTGCGTTCAATGCGCCGCTCCGTTCGTTTGTACAACGTGGAACCGAAACGAAAGCTCCTTGCCGCTTCCGCACCGGCTATTGACTCTGCTGTGATCATAATCATACCATTGAGCAACACACTGATATATCAGTTATCCAGCAAGTGGTATTTCAAAGGAGCACCCGTGGTTGAGCAGTTGAACGAGCGACTTTCCGCAGTCGATCCCGAGGTCCAGCAGGCCATCGCCCAGGAGCTGGTGCGCCAGCAGTCCACGCTGGAGATGATCGCCTCCGAGAACTTCGCCCCGTCCGCAGTCATGGAGGCACAGGGCTCGGTCCTGACCAACAAGTACGCCGAGGGCTACCCGGGCAAGCGCTACTACGGCGGCTGCGAACATGTAGATGTGGTGGAGCAGCTGGCCATTGACCGTGTCAAAGCCCTCTTCGGCGCCGAGTTCGCCAACGTCCAGCCGCACTCCGGCGCGCAGGCCAACGCCGCGGCCATGTTCGCCCTGCTGAACCCGGGCGACACCATCATGGGCCTCGACCTGGCCCACGGCGGTCACCTGACGCACGGCATGAAGATCAACTTCTCCGGCAAGCTTTACAACGTGGTCCCGTACCACGTGCGCGAATCCGACCTCCGCGTCGACATGGCCGAGGTTGAGGCCCTGGCTCTCGAGCACCGCCCCCGGCTGATCGTCGCCGGCTGGTCCGCCTACTCCCGCCAGCTCGACTTCGCGGAATTCCGCCGCATCGCAGACCTCGTGGACGCCTACCTCATGGTGGACATGGCCCACTTCGCCGGCCTCGTGGCCGCAGGGCTGCACCCCAACCCGGTGCCGTACGCCGACGTCGTCACCACCACCACGCACAAGACCCTCGGTGGCCCGCGCGGCGGCGTCATCCTGGCCAAGGAGCAGTACGGCAAGAAGATCAACAGCGCCGTATTCCCGGGCCAGCAGGGCGGCCCGCTGGAACACGTCATCGCCGCCAAGGCCGTGGCCTTCAAGCTCGCTGCCTCCCCCGAATTCAAGGAACGCCAGGAACGTGTCCTCCAGGGATCCAAGCTTCTGGCCGAACGGCTCCTCCGCGAGGATGTTGCCGCAGCAGGAATCTCCGTGGTCAACGGCGGCACCGACGTCCACCTGGTCCTCGTGGACCTCCGGAACTCCGAACTGGACGGACAGCAGGCCGAAGACGCCCTGCACCGCATCGGCATCACCGTCAACCGCAACGCCGTTCCGTTCGACCCCCGCCCGCCGATGGTCTCCTCCGGCCTCCGCATCGGCACCCCCGCCCTCGCCACCCGCGGCTTCGGCGCCGAGGAGTTCGCCGAGGTTGCGGACATCATTGCGGCGGCGCTCATCGCCGCGGCAGGCACCGGCACCGACGGCAGCACATCCCTCAGCGATGCCGCCGTCGTCGAACTCCGCGCCCGGGTGACGGCCCTCGCCGAGAAGTTCCCCCTCTACCCCCACCTCACCGACGGCACCGAAATTGCCGCGTTCGAAGCAGACATGATTGGAGCAGCCCAGTGAGCACCCAGCAGCTCCCCGAGCACCCGGACTTCCTCTGGCGCAACCCGGAGCCCAAGTCCTCGTACGACGCGGTGATCGTGGGCGGCGGCGGGCACGGCCTGGCCACCGCGTACTTCCTGGCCAAGAACCACGGCATGACCAACATCGCCGTCCTCGAAAAGGGCTGGCTGGCCGGCGGCAACATGGCCCGGAACACCACCATCATCCGCTCCAACTACCTCTGGGACGAGAGCGCCGCGATCTACGAGCACGCCCTCAAGCTTTGGGAAATCCTGCCGGAGGAGCTCGAATACGATTTCCTCTTCAGCCAGCGCGGCGTGATGAACCTTGCCCACACGCTGGGGGATGTCCGCGAAAGCATGCGCCGCGTCGGGGCCAACAAGCTCAACGGCGTGGACGCTGAATGGCTCGACCCCCAGCAGGTCAAGGAACTCTGCCCCATCCTGAACATCAGCGACAACATCCGCTACCCCGTCATGGGCGCCACCTACCAGCCCCGCGCCGGCATCGCCAAGCACGACCACGTGGCCTGGGCCTTTGCCCGGAAGTGCGACGAGATGGGCGTGGACATCATCCAGAACTGCGAAGTCACCGGCTTCATCAAGGACGGCAACCGCGTTACCGGCGTCAAGACCAACCGCGGCACCATCAACACCGAAAAGGTGGGCCTCTGCGCTGCCGGCCACAGCTCGGTCCTGGCCGAAATGGCCGGCTTCCGGCTCCCCATCCAGTCCCACCCCCTCCAGGCACTGGTCTCTGAACTGCACGAACCGGTCCACCCCACAGTGGTCATGTCCAACCACGTGCACGTGTACGTTTCCCAGGCCCACAAGGGCGAACTGGTGATGGGTGCCGGTGTTGACTCCTACAACGGCTACGGCCAGCGCGGCTCCTTCCACGTGATCGAGCACCAGATGGCTGCCGCCGTCGAGCTGTTCCCCATCTTTGCCCGGGCGCACGTGCTGCGTACCTGGGGCGGCATCGTTGACACCACCCTGGATGCCTCCCCCATCGTGGGCAACACCCCAGTGGACAACATGTTCGTGAACTGCGGCTGGGGCACGGGCGGCTTCAAGGGCACTCCGGCGGCCGGCCTTACCTTTGCGCACAACATCGCCACGGGTGCCCCGCACAAGCTGAACAAGCCGTTCGCCCTGGAGCGCTTCGAAACCGGTGCGCTGATCGACGAACACGGCGCCGCCGCCGTCGCCCATTAGCCGCCAGCGAACACTGCACTTTAGAAAGAAGACGCACATGCTGCTCATCTCCTGCCCCAACTGCGGCTCCCGCGACGAGACCGAGTTCCACTACGGCGGCCAGGCCCACGTTGCCTACCCGGAAAACCCCAACGAGCTGGATGACCGCCAGTGGGCCGAGTTCCTGTTCTACCGGGACAACACCAAGGGCGCCTTCGCCGAGCGCTGGCTGCACAGCACCGGCTGCCGGCAGTGGTTCAACATGCTCCGCGACACCGTCACCTACGACATCCAGGCCGTCTACCCCATGGGCACGCCCCGGCCGGACGCCGCCGGTAAGGGCACTGCCGAGACCGGGACTGCCAGCACCGCCGCTGACAGCACCACCACCGGGACCGCAGCACCCAGCATTTCCGGGACAAGCACCGCTCCAACGAGCACCTCTTCAACCAGCACCACCGCCCCGGAAGGAGCAACCAAGTGACTTCCCAGAACGCCCGCCTCGCCGCCGGCGGACGCATCGACCGCACCATCTCCTGGCGTTTCACCGTCGACGGTGAGGAATTCACCGGCCACCCGGGCGACACCCTCGCTTCAGCCCTGCTGGCCAACGGCCGCATCGCCGCCGGCAACTCGCTCTACGAGGACCGCGCCCGCGGCATCATGTCCGCCGGTGTGGAGGAATCCAACGCGCTGGTCAAGGTGCAGCCGCGTTTCCCCGGCCACGTGGCCGAGTCCATGCTCCCCGCCACCACGGTCACCCTGGTGGACGGCCTGCAGGCCGAACTGCTTAACGGCCTGGGCAAACTGGACCCGGAGGAGGACCGCGCCGAGTACGACAAGAAGTACGTCCACACCGACGTCCTGGTGGTTGGCGGCGGCCCCGCCGGCCTGGCCGCTGCCCGCGAAGCCGTCCGCACCGGCGCCCGCGTAATGCTGCTGGACGATCAGCCCGAACTGGGCGGTTCGCTGCTTTCCGGATCCACAGCACCTGAGCTGGCCGAAACCATCGAAGGCAAGCCGGCCCTGGAGTGGGTGGCGGACGTCGAAGCCGAGCTCGTCTCCGGTGCCGAATCCACCGTCCTGAACCGCACCACAGCATTCGGTGCTTACGACGCCAACTACGTCATCGCCGTCCAGAACCGCACCGACCACCTCTCCTCCCCTGCCGCGTCCGGGGTATCCCGGCAGCGTATTTGGCACATCCGTGCCAGCCAGGTGGTGCTCGCCCCCGGCGCCCACGAACGCCCGCTGGTGTTCGAGAACAACGACCGCCCCGGCATCATGCTGGCCTCGGCCGTCCGCAGCTACCTCAACCGCTACGCCGTCGCCGCCGGGCAGCGCGTGGTCATCAGCACCACCAATGACAGCGCCTACGCCGTGGCCGCGGACCTGCGCGCCGCCGGCGTCAAGGTTGCCGCCGTCGTGGACGCCCGCCCGCAGCTCACCGCAGTGGCTACGGCCGCCGTCGAAGCCGGAACGCGCGTGCTGATCGGCAGCGCCGTGGCCAACACGTCGGCTGATTCCAGCGGCCGCCTTGCCGGCGTCACCGTCCGCAGCATCAACGACGACGGCGAGCTCACCTCGGGCGTCGAGCAGATCGCGTGTGACCTGCTCGCTGTCTCCGGCGGCTGGAGCCCGCTGGTGCACCTGCACTCCCAGCGCCAGGGCAAGCTCCGCTGGGACGACGAACTGGCCGCTTTCGTACCGAGCACCGTGGTGCCCAACCAGCAGATCGTCGGCTCGGGCCGTGGCAGCTTCGCCACCGCTGACTGCCTCACCGAGGGTATCTTCGCCGGCGTCACCGCGGCTGCCGCCGCAGGCTTCACCTCCGCCGTCCAGCCGTCCGTGATCGGCGAGCCGAAGGCCTCCGCCCCCACCCGCCAGCTGTGGCTGGTTCCGGGTGAGCAGGGCACGCCGGATAACTGGCACCACCACTTCGTGGACTTCCAGCGCGACCAGTCCGTGGCCGACGTGCTGCGCTCCACCGGAGCCGGCATGCGGTCGGTTGAGCACATCAAGCGGTACACCTCCATCAGCACCGCCAACGACCAGGGCAAGACCTCCGGCGTCAACGCAATCGGCGTCATCGCCGCCGCGCTCCGCACGGCCGGCGAAGCTTCCCGCGGCATCGGCGACATCGGCACCACCACCTACCGCGCACCTTTCACGCCCGTGGCCTTCGCGGCACTGGCAGGGCGCCAGCGCGGCGAGCTGTTCGACCCGGCCCGCAAGACCTCGATCCACCCGTGGCACGTCGCCAAGGGTGCCCTGTTCGAGGACGTGGGGCAGTGGAAGCGGCCCTGGTACTACCCGCAGGACGGAGAGGACATGGACGCCGCGGTGCTGCGCGAGTGCGCCGCCGTCCGCGAGTCCGTAGGCTTCATGGACGCCACCACCCTGGGCAAAATCGAAATCCGGGGCAAGGACGCCGGCGAATTCCTCAACCGGATCTACACGAACGCGTTCAAGAAACTTGCCCCCGGGTCCGCCCGCTACGGCGTAATGTGCACCGCTGACGGCATGATCTTCGATGATGGTGTGACCCTCCGCCTGGACGAGGACACCTACTTCATGACCACCACCACCGGCGGTGCCGCAAAGGTGCTCGACTGGCTGGAGGAATGGCTGCAGACCGAGTGGCCGGAGCTGGACGTGCACTGCACCTCGGTGACCGAACAGTGGAGCACCATTGCCGTCGTCGGGCCGAAATCGCGCGACGTGATCGCCAAGGTCGCACCGGAACTGGCCGCCAACGGCGGACTGGAAGCTGAAGCCTTCCCGTTCATGACGTTCCGCGAAACCACCCTCGCCTCCGGCGTCCGCGCCCGGGTCTGCCGGATCTCCTTCTCCGGT
Source organism: Arthrobacter sp. sptzw42 (assembly GCF_059089685.1). Classification (NCBI taxonomy): domain Bacteria; kingdom Bacillati; phylum Actinomycetota; class Actinomycetes; order Micrococcales; family Micrococcaceae; genus Arthrobacter; species Arthrobacter sp. sptzw42. The sequence continues at coordinate 45,239 of NZ_JBNHEX010000007.1, read as the reverse complement.
GAGCTGGCCTACGAGATTAACGTGCCGTCCTGGTACGGGCTGAACACGTGGGAGGCCGTGGCAGCCGCCGGCGCCGAATTCAACATCACCCCCTACGGCACCGAAACCATGCACGTGCTCCGCGCCGAAAAGGGTTACCCCATCGTCGGCCAGGACACCGACGGCACCGTCACTCCGCAGGACGCGGGCATGGAATGGATCGTCTCCAAGGCCAAGGACTTCATCGGCAAGCGCTCCTACGCACGTGCAGATGCCCGTCGCGAGGACCGCAGGCACCTGGTCAGCGTCCTGCCTGTGGACGGCACGCTGCGGCTGCCGGAAGGTACCCAGCTCGTTGAAAAGGGTCGGTCAACCAACCCCGCCTACGGTCCGGTCCCCATGGAAGGCTTCGTCACTTCCAGCTACCACAGCGCGGCACTGGGAAGGTCGTTCGGCCTGGCACTGATCAAGAACGGGCGCAACCGCATTGGCGAAACCCTGGTGGCTGCCGCCGGCGACCAGCTGGTGGACGTCGTCGTCGCCGAAACCGTACTTTTTGACCCCGAAGGGACCCGCAAAGATGGCTGAAACAGCAGCACCCGCAACTACCCGCCAAAAGGACCTCTCCGTGCGCGTCAGCCCGGCCGCCCAGCTCCGGGCAGCCTTTGAAACCGGCTCCGTCCAGGGGCTGGTGGAAATCAACGAAGTACCGTTCCTGACCATGGTGAACCTTCGGGTCAACAGGGACAGCGACGCCGGACAGCGCGTAGCCTCCGTCACCGGCGGCCTGCCCGCAGCGTGCGGCAGCGTCAGCGGTACCGGGGACACGTCCGTGCTGTGGCTTGGGCCCGAGGAGTTCGTGGTGGTGGCCCCCACCGAAGCGCACGAGTCCCTCGGCGGTGACCTGATCCAGGCACTCCGCGAAGCGCTGGGTGACGGCGAAGGCCAGGTGGTGGACCTCTCCGCCAACCGCACCACCTTCGACCTCACCGGGCCCCGGTCACGCGCCGTCCTCGAAAAGGGCTGTTCCCTGGACCTGCACCCCCGCGTGCTCAAGGCCGGCACCGCGCTGTCTACGGAAATCGGCAACATCCCGGTGGTCCTGTGGAAGACGGGCGAGGAGTCCTTCCGGATCTTCCCCCGGGCCTCGTTCGCGGACTTCCTGGGGCGCTGGTTCCTCGACGCCATGCGGGAGTACGCCTCCCCCGAGGTCCCCTAAATGGCGCTCAGCGTCCTGGACCTGTTCTCCGTTGGCATCGGGCCCTCCTCGTCACACACGGTGGGCCCGATGCGGGCAGCGAAGCTGTTCGCGGACGGACTGAAGGGCGACGGACACCTGAGCTCCACCAGGCGGGTCCAGGCAGAGCTGTTCGGCTCGCTGGGCGCCACCGGACGGGGCCACGGCTCGGATAAAGCCGTGGTCCTGGGTTTGAAGGGGCTCGATCCCGAAACCGTGGATACGTTCACCGCGGATGACCAGGTGGCCGCAGCCGCCCTGGACGCCGAACTGTGGATCAACGGCGACCACCGGGTGGACTTCAACTGGGACGAGGACGTGGTGCTGCACCGGCGCAAGTCGCTGCCGGCCCACCCCAACGGCATGACGTTTCGGGCGCTGGACCACGCAGGCACTGTGCTCAGCGAACGGAGCTTCTATTCAATTGGGGGCGGCTTCGTGGTTGACGGTGATGCCGGCGCCGGGGACCGCGTGGTGGCTGATACCACCGCGCTCCCCTACCCCTTCAACACCGCCGACGGGCTCCTGGAAATCTGTGAGCGCGAAGGCATGTCCATTTCGGATGTCATGCTGGCCAATGAGCTGGTCTGGCGGAGCGAAGCGGAACTGCGGGAGAAGCTGCTGGGGCTCTGGGCCGTAATGCGCGAATGCGTGGACAACGGCTGCGCTGCGGAAGGGATCCTTCCCGGCGGGCTCAACGTTCGGCGGCGCGCGCCGTCGTTGTTCCAGACCCTGACGGCGGACACCGGGGTGACCGATCCGTTGCGGGCCATGGAGTGGGTGAACCTGTTTGCGTTGGCCGTGAACGAGGAAAACGCTGCCGGCGGGCGGATTGTCACGGCCCCCACCAACGGTGCAGCGGGCATCGTCCCGGCGGTGCTGCACTACTACGTGAAGTTTGTCCCCGGCGCCAACGACGACGGCGTGGTCCGCTTCCTGCTGGCGGCGGCCGCCGTCGGAATCCTGTTCAAGATCAACGCCTCCATCTCCGGTGCCGAGGTGGGCTGCCAGGGTGAGGTGGGCTCCGCCTGTTCCATGGCCGCCGCCGGGCTCTGTGAAGTGCTGGGCGGCACCCCTGCCCAGGTGGAGAACGCCGCCGAAGTAGGCATTGAACACAACCTCGGCCTGACATGCGACCCGGTGGGCGGGCTGGTGCAGATCCCCTGCATCGAGCGGAATGCCATCGCCAGCGTCAAGGCCATCAACGCCGCCCGCCTTGCCCTGCACGGCGACGGCAGCCACAAGGTATCCCTCGACAAAGCCATCAAAACGATGCGTGAAACAGGAGCCGACATGAAAACCAAGTACAAGGAAACCTCCCGCGGAGGCCTTGCCGTCAACGTAATCGAGTGCTGAACAATGACTGCCATCCAGACTGAATCTCCCCTCACCCAGCCGCCCACCAGCGTGGAGCATGTCCTCACGCTGGACTGCAACGAGTCACCGGGCATCGTCCATGCCGTGTCCGGCTTCCTGCTGGAGCACGGCTGCGACATCATCGACAATCAGCAGTTCGGCGAACGCTCCGAAGGCCACTTCTTCATGCGGGTGCATTTCGCGTCCGACGGCGATGCCTCCACGGCGGACGCGCTGCGGGCCGCTTTCGCCCCGGTGGGCGAAAAGTTTGGCATGAGCTGGCAGCTGGAACCCCACGGTTCAAAGCGCAAGGTCCTGATCATGGTGTCCAAGTTCGGGCACTGCCTCAACGACCTGCTGTTCCGCGCCAGGATCGGCGAGCTGCCCATGGAGGTGGTGGCGGTGGTCTCCAACCACCTCGACCACCAGGGGCTTGCCGAATGGCACGGCATCCCGTTCCACCACATCCCGGTGACGGCGGCCACCAAGCCGGAAGCCGAAGCCCGGCTGATGGAACTGGTGGACGGGCTCGGGGTGGAGCTGGTGGTGCTGGCCCGGTACATGCAGGTCCTCAGCGATGACCTGACCCGCAAGCTGGACGGCCGGGCCATCAACATCCACCACTCGTTCCTGCCCAGTTTCAAAGGTGCCAAGCCGTACCACCAGGCCTACGCACGCGGGGTCAAGACCGTGGGTGCCACGGCGCACTACGTCAACGCGGAGCTGGACGAGGGCCCGATCATCGCCCAGCAGGTGGTGGAGGTGGACCACACCTACGGACCCGAGGACCTGGTGGCGGCTGGCCGTGACACCGAATGCAAGGCCCTGTCCAACGCCGTCCGCTGGCACTGCGAGGGGCGTGTGATCCTGCAGGGGAACCGCACGGTGGTCCTCCGCTAACCGCCGCCCCCACCCGACGCTCTCTCCCTTAATGCAGGTTGTCGGGCGATCCTCTTTCCCTTAATGCAGGTTTTGCCGTGACACTCTCTCACCTTTTTGGTGGGAGAGCGTCACGGCTTTAAGTGGTTCTTCGTGACTGACTACTTGGGCTGGAGCTCAGTCGCCGTTGGCAAACCCGGAGGCCTGTGGGTGGTCCAGCCACCCGTTCCGGAGGGCACGTTTGATTCCCTCCACTGCCCGCCGGAAATCGTCAGCAAGATCGTCTTTGTCGAAAACCAGGACGGTCCAGCCGGCTGATTCGAACGCCTTGTCCCGCCTCCTGTCGCTAAGGATCTGTGCCTCACCGAGGTGATGTTCGCCGTCGTACTGAATTGCAAGGCGGCGATGACGATAACCGAGATCGGCCGACGGCGACCTCGGTTCTCCTGGATGCAATGGCACCTGGAGTTCGGGCTCGGGCAGGCCCGCGTCACCGATTGCGAGTCGCAACAGCGATTCCGGCGCTGAGTCGGCACCGGCCCGCATCAGATCCAACGCTTCACGGGCCCGAACAATGCCTTGGAGATTGGGGTGCCGGGCCACCAGGATGCGCAGCCCCGAGAGGGTGTCGTACGGCTGCGTCCTTCCCTCGAAATCCACACGCGGGGTGCGGACGAGTTCGTCACCCATGCTTACCAGGTCATGGAGCGGCAGGACCCGGGCCAGATCGAGCCAGGTGCGGGACCGGGTGGTCAGATGGATGCCGTCAACCAGCTCAATTTCACCTTCAAGCACCAGGACGGTGTGCCCGAACACGCCCTTGCGGCGGACCGATGGCAACGAGTGGCCCACCACGGCTACCTGCACGAGCCGATGCAGGGCATCGACGCAGCAACGGAGGGGCGCTACATCGACCGCGGACTGGAGGCGCTCGCCAAAGCTGCGGGCGTGGAGCCGGTGGGCTTCCGGGCACCCTGGTGGGAGCTCAACTGGCACTCCCCGGCGCTCCTGGCGGACCGCGGCTTCCTCTACGATTCGAGCCTGCTCGACGGTGACGCCCCCTACCGCTTCAGCGTCGCCCCCGGTGACGCACGGGACATCGTGGAAATCCCCGTCGATTGGGCCCTGGACGACTGGGAACAGTACGCCTTCTACCCCGGTGTAACCGGCAGCGGCGTAATTGAAAGCCCGGCCAAGGTCCTGGAAATGTGGACTTTGGAGGCGGAGGCACACCACGCCCAGGGCAGCTGTTTCGTCCTTACCAACCACCCCTTCATTTCCGGCCGGCCATCCAAAGCGGTGGCCCTGGAGCGGCTGATTGAGCGGGTGAAGGGGATGGACGGCATGTGGGTGACCACCATGGAGGACATCGCAGAACACACCCGCAGGGCGGTGCAGGAGGTCCACACCCACGCCCGGATCGACGTGCCGGGCTTCCCCGATACGGGGGCAAGATTTACGGCTCCGGCCGTACGGGAGTCCACCCGCACCTCTGCGGCAGGATAGGAAAACGGAGGGGGACCGCACCTGAAGGTGCAGTCCCCCTCCGTTTCGCTTAGGGGATACGTCAGTTCCGGACGCAGTGCCTGGTGAGCGCTTTAGGCGTGGACGTTATGGACGTGACTGGCCGGCCTCGGCCAGGTCTGCGGTGGACTGTGCAGCTCCGGCGTGGACAGTGGCCCCTGCCAGGCCAGTGGAAGCCGAAGATTCCGGGGCGGAGCGCCGCAGCGCAGGTGCGGGAGTGGAGGCAGCGTGTTCGGCGAGGACACCGGTGTGGTGCCGGAGCTTCAGGCGGTACATCAGGACGCCGGTAATGATGACGGTGGCCACGAAGATCACTCCGCCCCACTGCAGGTACCACTCGAACGGCGGGACGGAGTTGTAGATTTCCGGCCTCGGCCAGATCAGGTTCAGCGTCATGGCGCCGCCCCACAGGACCGCGAGGATGTTCACGGGGACACCCCACTTGCCGAGGCTGAAGCCGGATTTTCCGTGGCTTTCGTCGGACAGCGGCCATTTCTTCAGGAAGCGCCGCCGCAGCAGCGGGACGGTGACCAGCAGGTAGGAAAGGTAGATCAGGACAATGCTGATGCTGGACAGGATGGTGAAGATCGCGGGCTGCGAGACGTTGACGATCAGCGGAATCATGGCGATGATTCCGATGACGATGGCCGCCACCGTGGGCGTCTTCCGCTCGGGGTGCACCTTGCTGAGCTGCCGGCTGAAGGGCAGATTGTTGTCCCGGGCCATGGCGAACATCATACGGATGGCGGCGGCGTGGACGGCGAGGGTGCAGACGATCACGGCCACGACGATGCACACCAGGAAGGCCTTGCCGAACGGGCCTCCCAGCACGGAGAGCACGATGTACTGCAGGCCGCCGTCGGCAGCACCCAGCTTGGGGTCGTTCAGGTCCGGGGCGGCCAGGAGGCCGCCGAGGAGGATCAGCCCGCCGAGGATGAAGGACGCTGTGATGGCCCGCAGGATGGCCTTCGGAGCAGTCTTTTTCGGGTCCTTTGTCTCCTCCCCCAGCGAACTGGCGGTGTCGAAGCCGTACATGACGTAGCCGGAAGCCATGGCGCCGATAAGGAACACCCCGAAGAAGCCCAGGTCGTGGTCCATGCCATAACCCGCGGTGCTGAACAGGACTTCAGGCCCCCGCACCACATGCCAGGCAAGGGCAAGGATCAGGAGCACGGCGGCAGCGAGCTCCACGAACACGCCGATGCTGTTGATTTTGGTCATCAGCTTCACACCGAAGGCGTTGATGAGGGTGGAAATGGAAATCATGATGCTGGCGAGCAACACACCGTTAAGGGCGAAATCGTACGTGCCGGTGCCGTCTCCGATGATCTGGAAACCGGACCAGATCTGGGGCAGCGTCAGCTGCAGCGCCAGGGCAACGGCCCCCAGCGCCACGATCGAGGAAATGAGGAGCAGCCAGCCGGCCAGCCAGGCGAACGTTCCTGATGAGAGCTGCTTCGCCCAGTTGTACACGGATCCGGCCACGGGATAGCGGCCGGCCAGTTCGGCGAAGCAGAGCGCCACCATGAGCTGGCCGACGAAGACGATGGGCCAGGACCATGCGTAGGCCGGCCCGGCCATGGCGAAGCCAAAGTAGAACAGTTGAAAAACACCGGTGAGGATGGAGATATAGCTGACGCCGGCCGCGAAGCTGGCAAACTTGCCGATGCTTCGGTCCAGGGTCTGGGCATAGCCGAACTCGTCCATGCCGCTTGAATCAGAACTTTTGCTGGGTTCCAACATACGAACTCCTAGGTGAGAAAAGCACGATGATGATGCCCCGCGGCCTCCATTGGACGCAGGTGATATCGGCGGCCGGGCGCCACGCCTGCGGCGCCCGGCCGTTTCCCCCAAATGCTGTCGCTATCCCGCGGCCCCCACCCCGGCGTCCCCGGCAGGTGAGCCAAACCAGCCGCTGGGTGCGGGCTGGATGTTCTGCCAGATATGTTTTGCCTCGCGGTACTCATTGAGTCCCGCGGTGCCAAGCTCCCGGCCGATGCCGGACTTCCCGAAGCCGCCCCACTCCGCCTGCGGGACGTACGGGTGATAGTCGTTGATCCATACTGTTCCGTGCCGGAGGCCGCCCGCAACACGTTGCGCCTTCGACGCATCGGATGTCCAGACTGCGCCGGCAAGGCCGTATTCGGTGTCGTTGGCGATCGCCACGGCCTCCGCCTCGGTCCGGAACGTCTCGACCGTCAGCACCGGGCCGAACGATTCCTCCAGCAGCACGCTCATGCCGGAGCGGCAGTTGCCGAGCACGGTGGGCGGATAGAAGAAACCCTCCGCGAGGGGTCCCTCGTGCGGTATGTAGCCGCCGCACAACAGCTCGGCGCCCTCAGCAATCCCGGCCTGGACGTAGGCGTGGACCTGATCACGGTGCTTGGCGGAAATCAGCGGGCCCGTCTCGGCATCCGGATCGAACGGTCCGCCCATCCGGATCCTTTTCGCCCTCTCCACAACCTCGGCCACAAAACGCTCAGCGATGGTCTCCTCGACGACGAGCCGCGCCCCTGCCGAGCAGACCTGGCCGGAGTGCAGGAACACCGCGGTCAGGGCATTGTCGACGGCGGCGTCCCAATCCGCGTCCGCGAAAACCACGTTGGGGTTCTTTCCGCCGAGTTCGAAGGCGACGCGCTTCACAGTTTCCGCAGCGGCGGCCATGATTGTCTGGCCGGTCGCGAGGCTTCCGGTGAGGGAGACGAGGTCGACGCGCGGGTCGGAGCTGAGCGGGCCGCCCACCTTCGATCCCTTTCCGGTCACGAGGTTTGCAACGCCGGGAGGAATGCCGGCTTCGGCGAGGGTTTCCATGAGCAGGATCGAGGTGGACGGGGTGAGTTCGCTGGGCTTGAGCACAAACGAGTTTCCCGCGACGAGCGCCGGGGCCACCTTCCAGGCGGCCTGGAGGAGCGGGTAGTTCCACGGGGCGATGAGGGCACAGACGCCCAGCGGCTCGTACACCACGCGGCTGATGGTGTTAGGGCGGCCGGTGTCGATTACCCGGCCGGCATCCAGACCGGCGATTTTGCCGTAGTACCGGAAGCACGCGGCAATGTCGTCGATGTCGTACTCGGCTTCGACAAGCCGTTTGCCGGTGTCAAGTGCCTCGGCCCGGGCATAGACGGCTTTGTCCCGCTCGAGCAGCTCCGCGACGCGGAGCATAACGGCGCCCCGTTCGATGTCGGTGAGCCTCCGCCAGGGGCCGTGGTCGAACGCGGCCCGGGCACTGGCGATCGCCCGCTCTGCGTCCTCCGCCGTTGACGAGGTGACAATTGCCACCTCGCGCCCGTCCGCCGGGCAGCGCACCACCGTGGTGCCGCCGTCGGGCGCCTGCTGCCAGGCGCCGTCGATATACAGGCCCTTGACTACGTCCTGGGCTTTCCCGGCCTGGTGGACTGCTTCAACGGTGGCGGTCATCGTGTCTCCTTCTTTACATCCATCATGCCTAGACCTTTGCCGCCGCTGCAGCCGCTGCCGCAGTGAGCGGGGCGCCGTTCCGCTCCAGCGGGCTGAGGCCGTGCCGGTAGAAATCTGCGTGCTGCGGAGCCAGGGGCTTTTTGCCGGCGATCAAATCCGCGGCCTTTTCGGCAAGCATCATGACAGGCGCGTAGATATTGCCGTTGGTGACATAGGGCATTGCGGACGCATCCACCACGCGCAGGCCGCTGGTGCCGTGCACCGTCATGTCCAGCGGGTTCACCACGGCCATGGGGTCGGTGTCCGGCCCCATCTTCGCGGTGCAGGACGGGTGCAGTGCGGTTTCGGCGTCACGGGCCACCCAGTCGAGGATCTCGGCGTCCGTCTGTACGGCGCGGCCGGGTGAAAGCTCGCCGCCGTTGAAGGGCTGCATGGCGGACTGGCCGAGGATGTCACGGGCCACATGGATGGCCTCGACCCATTCGCGGCGGTCCTGGTCCGTGGACAGGTAGTTGAACACCATCGACGGGTGCACCGTGGGATCGGTGGACTTGATCTTGAGCGTGCCGCGGGCGTCAGAGTACATGGGGCCGATGTGCACCTGGTAGCCGTGCTTCGCATCCGCCTTCTGGCCGTCGTAACGGACGGCGACCGGGAGGAAGTGGAACATCAGGTTCGGGTACGCAACATCCTCGTTGGAGCGGACGAACCCGCCGCCTTCGAAGTGGTTGGTGGCTGCCGGTCCCTTCCGTCCCAGCATCCACTGCATGCCGATCCACGGCATGCGCCAGACGTCCAGGGCCGGCTGCATGGAGACCGGCTGGGTGCAGGCGTGCTGGATGTAGACCTCAAGGTGGTCCTGAAGGTTTGCCCCGACGCCGGGCAGGTTGACCACCGAGTTGATGCCCAGGGAGTTCAGGTGTGCCGCGTCGCCGATTCCGCTGAGCTGCAGCAGCTGCGGGGTGTTGATGGCGCCGCCGGCCAGGATCACCTCGCCGGCGTTGACCTGGTGGGTCTTGCCGTTGCGGCGGTAGGTGACGCCCGTTGCCACATTGCCCTTGAAGTTGACCTTGGTGACCAGGGCCCGGGTCAGGACGGTCAGGTTGGTCCGGCCGAAGTTGGGACGGAGGTAGGCGCGGGAGGCGGAGAGCCGCTGGCCCTTGTGGACGTTGCGGTCGAAGGCAGCGAAACCCTCCTGGCGGTACCCGTTGACGTCGTCCGTGCGGGGGTAGCCGGCCTCCTGCGCGGCGGTGAAGAACGCCTGGAACAGCGGGTTGGTGGCCGGGCCGCGTTCCAGGACGAGGGGGCCGTTATGGCCGCGCAGTTCATCGTCCGGGTCTGCGGCGAGGGCGTTTTCCATCCGGTTGAAGTAGGGCAGGCAGTGGGCGAAGTCCCAGGTTTCCATGCCGGCGTCAGCGCCCCACCGCTCGTAGTCGAGCGGGTTTCCGCGCTGGAAGATCATGCCGTTGATCGAGCTGGAGCCGCCGAGAACCTTGCCGCGGGCGTGGGCAACCCGCCGGCCGCCCATGTAGGGCTCCGGGTCAGATTCGTAGCGCCAGTCATAAAGCGGGTTGCCGCTGGGGAAGGTCAGGGCGGCGGGCATCTGGATGAAAAGGTCCCAGGGGTAGTCGCTGCGTCCGGCTTCGAGAACCAGGACGCTGCTGTTGCCCCCGTCGCTCAGCCGGTCGGCCAGCACGGAACCCGCGCTGCCGCCGCCGACGATGACGTAGTCGTAGCTGTCTTTTGTCATGCTGCAAAGTCTCCTTTTACCCGATGCCAGTCACTGGCCCGATCGGGTCGTCGTTCTTCCGGATGCGAAAGGGTGACCGTGTTAGCCGGAGAATCCGCGGTATTCCCTGGTGTGGCGTAGGTCATATCCAAGGAGAGTAGTGCACGTTGAACAAGTGTTCAATAGGAAAACTGGACAAGTGTTCAACAATTTACGGGCGCGAAACATCACTTCCCTAAACGGCGCGGGAATGGGCGCTTGCCCTTGCTATGTGTCGCGCTCTTGCCGGTATATGACGCGGAGCGGATAGCGTCTTCCGGGCAGGCCAACGATGTGGACTGCTGGCTGCGGCCGTTAGGAGGCGTGCTGCGGCCTGGCGTCAGGCGGCGAAGGCGATCTCTTCGGTGCGGGCGATGCTCCGCCGGATGGATTCCTTGTCCACCCCAAGGAGCGCGGTCAGCCACATACCGTTTTGCAGGACAACGATATCGGCGGCCCGCTCCTTGCATTTCGTGGCGGACAGCTCGGGCTTGGCGTTCCCTATCAGGGCGGCAAGCCCGTCCAAATACCGGTCGAACGCCGCCGCGTTGATCAGGGCGAAGTCTTCGTCCGCCCTCGCCAGCGCCCAAAGATGAAGGCGCAGGGACAGGTACCGCGTGGTCAGGAGTTCCGGGCCCGCAACCCGGCGGAGGGCATTCTGGAGCTGTTCGTCAGGGGGCAATGCCGGGTCCGGCGCAACCAGCGCAAGGTCGTGTTTATCCACGCTGTGCAGCAGCGCACGGATCAGGCTCGATTTGTCTTCGTAGTAGTAGTTCACCAGTCCGAGGGCGACACCTGCCTCGCGGGCCACCGCACGCATGTTCACTCCCGAGATCCCGCGGTGCGACAGCAGGTCCAGGGCTGCATCAAGAATGCGCTGCTGCCGGTCAACCTGCTCGCCCTGTTCACGGGAGTTCACGGTGCTTGTATCCACTTGGCCAGAATATGGGGAAACCTGTGACGGCGCATACCGACGACTGGTGATGGTGCTCTAGTGGGCCTGACGCGCACCTATTTCAACAATGAGCACTCCGGCGGAAATGAGCAGGATCCCGAAGGCCATTTGCGGCGTGAGTGGTTCCTTGAACAGGATGCGGCTGGCTACCGCCGTCAGCGCGACTCCGCAGGCCACCCAGATGCCGTACCCCACCCCCAGGGGCATCCCGCCGGCAAGGGCCAGGCCAAGAAAACCAAACGCGCTCACGTAGCCCAGGACGATGGGGACGAGCCACAGCTTCTTCTTCAGCCCCTCAGAAGCGCGAAGGGACATTGTTGCTGCAACTTCCAAAAGAATGGCCAGGCTTAGGAAAACCCAGGTCATGTCTCTTCATTTCCCTGTTTGGCACTGTGGGCGTTCTGCGCTCCGGCTTCAACAGTAATCACGCCGGCCAGGATGAGTGCGATGCCAAAGCCCATCAGCCATGTGAGCGGCTCGTCGAAAATGCTTGCCGACAGCAACGCGGTGGCGCAGACACCACCGGCGCCCCATGCGCCGTAGGCGACACTGATGGTCATGCCCAGTCGCAGGCAGACGGACAAAAGGGAAAAGGCGCTGACGTACCCCGCAATGACAAGGGCGTACCAGCCCGGTGCATCCAGGGCCGCCTTCAGTGCCAGGGTTGCCGAGACCTCCGTGATGATTGCTCCGCCGAGGCACAACCACTGCTTCACTCCGCACCGCCTTCGCCGATCAGGGAAAGGATGTGGGTGACAATTTCCGACCGGTCCGGTTCGCCGGGGGCGGCCACACCACTGGCCTGCGCAGCCCACAGTCCATCAGCTGCCAGGCGGGCAGTCATGAGCCGGGTGCGTTGGCCACGCGGTGTTCCCTCCGGAATTAGGAGCCAAGGGTCCAGATGGCGGGCCCAGGCTTCCTGGAGCTCGGTCCTGTACGCAGAGTGGAACCACAGCGCCCACTCCGCCCGCATCATCTGCCCGTCAGCTGCCGCCAGAACGTATGAGCGGTACCGCTCAATGACGCTGGCCTCCCGCGCGTCGAGGAGCTCAGTCATCCTTCGTCCCATGTGGCATGCTGCGTACTCAACCAGGGCGGTCATGAGCGCATCCCGGTTGGGAAAGTGGTACATCAGACCCGGCTTGGTAACCCCTGCCTCGGATGCCACCGCGTCCAGGGTGATAGCGGCACCTTGAGTGCCTGCGGCTATGCGTAATCCAGCCTCCAGTATCTGCGGGCGCTGGCTCTCTCTCACATTGAAACTTTACCATCCGGAAGGTAAAGCATGGGGCTGCGCTCCACGAGTTCGCGGGCGCACGAATGCGACGTGCCGCGACGTTTCTTGACGCACAACTACGGAATATTGAGCTTCCGCGTCGTCCCGTGAACCCTTGCTACAGGAACGATTGTGGGGCCGCTGGGCGCTCCGTACTCTCAACTCAGCATCAGACCCCAGCAAAGGAATTCCCCATGTCAGAACCCACAGACAAGAGCCCCCGGAACACGGAACCCTCCACGCGCATCGTCGCTGGCCAGGCAGCACCCAAGCGCCCCCTCGGCCTGAAAGTCGGCATCGCCGCAGCGGTCCTTGCCCTCGTGGGTGGTGGCGCCGCCGTCGCCTCCGCCGTCAACAGCAACAACGCCGGTACTGCTACCGCCGAACAGAGCGCCCCGGCCGGCAACCCCGCCGCTGAACTGAAGCTCGGGTATTTCGGCAACGTTACGCATGCGCCTGCGCTGGTGGGTGTCAGCCAGGGCCACATCGCAGACGAACTGGGTGACACCAAGCTGACTACCCAGGTCTTCAACGCCGGACCCGCCGCCATCGAGGCGCTGAACGCCGGCGCGATTGACGCCACCTACATCGGCCCGAATCCCGCCATCAACTCATTCGTGAAGAGTGGCGGTGAGTCGGTCAACATCATTGCCGGTGCTGCCGCCGGCGGCGCACAGCTGGTGGTGAAACCGGAGATCAACTCCGCAGCAGACCTCAAGGGCAAGACCCTCGCCTCTCCGCAGCTCGGCGGAACACAGGACGTCGCCCTCCGCGCCTGGCTCACCGCGCAGGGCTACAAGACCAACGTCGACGGCAGCGGCGACGTCGCCATCAACCCCACCGAGAACGCCCAGACCCTGAAGCTTTTCCAGGATGGAAAGCTCGACGGCGCGTGGCTGCCGGAGCCCTGGGCCTCACGCCTGGTGCTGACCGCCGGAGCCAAGGTCCTGGTGGATGAAAAGGACCTGTGGGACGGCTCGCTGTCCGGTAAGCCGGGCGAGTTCCCCACCACCATCCTGATCGTGAACCAGAAGTTCGCCGCCGAGCACCCGGACACCGTCAAGGCGCTGTTGAAGGGCCACGTGAAGTCGGTTGAGTGGCTGAACAAGGCTGCAGACGGCGAGAAAGCCAGCGTCATCAACGCCGCCCTCAAGGAGGCCGCCGGAGCCGAGCTCAAGGCGGACGTAATTGACCGGTCCCTGAAGAACATCGTATTCACCGTGGACCCACTGGCCGGAACCTACCAGAAGCTCCTGGCCGACGGCGTCACTGCCGGGACCACCAAGCAGGCCGACATAAACGGCATCTTCGACCTGCGGGCGCTCAATGAAGTGTCGGGCGAAAAGACCTCCGCTGCGGGATTGGGCAAAGAGTAACGCGGCCACCAACGCTCTCTCAGTTCCTGCAGCTTTTCCGCCAACGCTCTCTCAGTTCCTGCAGCTTTTCCGCCAACGCTCTCTCACTCTCCCTTGGGAAGTGACAGAGCGTTGGCGATTAACCCGCATCAGCTGAGAGAGCGTCGGCGTTAAACACCCATTAAGTGAGAGAGCGTCGAAGGGCACCAGACCGGTTACTCCTCCATATGCCCGTTCAGCTCCGCCCGCGTGGGCGGGTTGGCGCCGGGACGGGAGACCGTGACGGCTGCGGCCTTGGCCGCGTGCGCCAAGAGCTCGGCCAGGCCCTCGGCCGGAAGCTCCCGAAGGTCTTTGCGGTTCTGGGCGCCGTCCAGGCCTCGGTCCACCAGGCCGGAAAGCAGCGCAGCCATAAATGAGTCCCCCGCGCCCACCGTATCCGCCACCTCAACCCGGGGAGCTGCAACCCGGGCTTCGCCCGCCCGGGTGATTCCCCACGGCCCGTCTGCTCCGCGCGTGACCACCACCATGGCCGGCCCCTCGTTTCCGCCGAGGTCCAGCCACTTTCGCGCCGCATCCAGGACGTCCAGGTCAGGGTAGAGCCAGGCGAGGTCCTCATCCGACGCCTTCACCACGTCCGCGAGGCTCGCGAATTTCTCCGCATGGCGGCGTGCGTAGGCAACGTCGGTGATGATGCTGGGCCGGCAGTTGGGGTCGAAGCTGATGGTGGCCCGCGGGTGGGCGTATTCGACGGCGGCGAGCACGTCCGTGGCCCCGGGCGCCAGCATCGTGGCGATCGAGCCGGTGTGCAGCAGGGTGGTGCCCTGCAGCATAAAGGCCAGCCGGTCAGCGATCCCGGGAAGCTCCCAGGTGAGGTCGAACGTGTAGGTGGCGGCGCCGTCGTCGTCTATCAGGGCGGTGGCCACACTGGTGGGCAGCTCGTCCGGACCCAACGGCAGCATCACGGAGCTGGCACGCAGGTGGGCGGCGACGGAATCGCCGTAGGCATCACGGCCATACCTGCCAATGAACTGCACGGGGTGGTCGAGGCGGGCGAGGCCCACCGCTACGTTCAACGGGCTGCCGCCCACGTGGGCTTCAATTCCTGACGCGCGCTGGACAACGTCGACGAGGCCTTCGCCAATAACAGTGAGCATGGTCATACTCTGCCAGAGAAGTGGGACGGGCAGCAGATCGTTTCAGTGCAGCAGATCCGTTCAGCGCAGCAGCTCCTGAACCAGTTCCCGGCACTTGAGGTATACCGGCGCGGAGGGATCGATCAGCGCGTAGTGGTCCCCGGGCACGTAAATCAACCGGGCCGGCGCGGGCCCGGCCTGGCCCGCCTTCACATACGAGGTGGACATGCTGGGCGGCACGTCCTCGTCCCCGGTTGCGTGGACGGCGTACACGGGAACATCCAGCGGCAGGGCGGCCATTGGGTCTGCGTACCGGTGCCGCCCGGGGAATTCCGACGACGGCCCCTCCAACAGGTTGGCAACGGCACCGCTGCTGAGGTTGAGCCTTTCGGCCTCGGCAAGGTTCAGGACGCCGGACTGGCTTACCACTCCAGTGAGGCGGACGCCGTCAGCATTGGCGCCGACCTCGCGGTGCTCACCCTCGAGACCCAGCCCTCCCAGCCGGTCCCGCCCGGCCGCCCACACGGCGAGGTGCCCGCCCGCGGAATGCCCCAGTGCCACCACCTTGGCAAGGTCCAGAGCATGGGTCTCCGCGATCTCCCCCAGCTTGTCGATTACTGCCAGGACATCGGAGAACGTGTGGGGCCAGCCGCCCCCGTTCCCCGCCCGGCGGTACTCAACGTTCCAGGCCGCCATCCCGTGCGCAGCCAGGTCCTGGGCCAGCGGCTCCCCCAGCTCTGCCCCGTACTTCGACCGCCAGTAGCCCCCGTGGACCACCACAGCCACGCCTCGGTGAGTACCGGCGTCGGCCAGGTCAGGGAGGAACAGCTCACCCCACTGGCTGGAGTCATCGCCGTAGTAATACCTATGCCGCTGCACCATGAGCCGAGCCTACCGCCGGAGGCACCTGGCCGTTGCCGTCCGGGCGGGGCGCTGCCATTCTGGGTGGATCCACCCCTGCAGTACCTGAAAGGACACGAGATGCCGCTCTATCTGTCAAAGTTCAGCTACACGCCGGAGACCTGGGGGCGGCTGATCAACAACCCGGAAGACCGGCGGAAGGCGGCCCAGACCTACATCGAATCGGTGGGCGGAAAGCTTCACGGATTCTGGTACGCCTTCGGCAGCCACGATGGCTACAACCTCTGGGAAGCCCCGGACAACGTTTCCATGGCAGCGGTGGCATTGGCCATCAGCGGGGGCGGCGCCCTGAGCTCGTTCGAAACCACAGTGCTGATGAGCGTCGAGGAAACCATGGAGGCCCTGCAAAAAGCCGGAGAAATCAAGTACCGGCCGCCGGGCAGCTGACGGCAGGGTCAGCATCACCATTGAGCACCCGACGGCGGCGGATCACCTTAGCGCCGGATGTTCCGCCGCTGCGCGCCGCTGCCTGCCGGCTGAACTGAACCACCGGGCCCAGAGACCTGCAGCGGCGCCGGGCAGCCACCGGCACAAGGCCCAGTAGCCAACTCCCACCACCAGGGAACCCACTACGGCCAGGACCGGGTTGATGGGCAAGAGCACCGGATAGACCAGCCAGTGCGTGAGGTAGATGTACAACGACGCCGCGGCAAGCCACCCCGTGGCCTTGCGCAGGACGGCGGGCACGGGCAGCGCCGGCACCCAGACCAGCAGAAGGATGCCCGCGGCCACGGTGACCTCGCGAACGGTGCTGTTGAAGAAGCCGGGCAGGGTCAGCAGGGTAATGGCGGAGACGGTCAGGCGGTGCAGGTGGGTGCGGGCCCGGGCGAGCGCCCAGCCCAGCGCGAAGATCCAGAACACCGGCGGAGGTTTGGGCAGGCCGGGGTCAATGATGTCGTAACGGCTCAGCAGGGCGATGGCCACCAGTCCCAGCGCGAAGGCAAACGGGACCCGCCTCTCCCAACGGTCAACCCACGGCACGGCCATGAGCGCTGCCATGGCCAGCAGGATGTACACCAGCAGTTCCACGAACCAGAAGTGCCACTGCGTGGTCACCTCCTGCGGCCCCACCATGGCATTGAGCAGGAAGATATTGGCAACCGTGTAGCGGTCCGTGAGCAGGTAGGCCAGTGCGATGAACGCCACCGACGGCACCACGATCCGGGCCGCGCCGCGGAGCTGCCGGCGCAGCCTGGGACGGCGTGCTTCTGCCAGCTGGAACCGGGCGAAGTTGTATCCCGCCACTGCGAAAAGCAGGTGGGCGGTCTGGAACATGAACAGTTCCACATGTGTGGCCACGATGCACACAATGGCGGCGGCGCGGACCACGATCGATGTCTCGAGGAAGGAGACGAACCGACGCCGCTTCGGCTGCCGGCGGCGCTCCAGTTCCTGCACGGGGATGAGGTGCCAGTCCGGCGGCAGCTGCCCCAGGACCTGCTCAAGCCGCACCGAGACCGCCACGTAGGACAGGGAGTCCCCGTCCAAAGAGACGAAGGTGTCATCGTCGGCAACGGAGGAACATTCCAGGGCATCGATGAAGATGCGCCTGATGTCCGTGTCCGCGGCCGGGCCGGCAGGAGCGGGGTCCCCGGCAGCACCGGCGGGCGCGGCTGGCGCGGCAGCGGACGCAGCGGGCTCCGCCGCAGCAAGCAGGAGTACTGCGGGGTAGTCCACCTTGCCGGTAGCCAGGCGCGGAAGGGCTTCCACCGGGTGGATTGCGACGGCGGCGCGGGGCAGACCTATGGTGCCGGCAAGGGTTTTGGCGAGCATTCCGCCGTCGTGGTCGCCTTCGGCGGCGACCACGAGGCCCTCGTCGGAGCCTGCCGCGGCGGCGGTGATCCCCATGTCGGCGAAGATTTTCTCCACCTGCCCGAGGTCAACGCGCAGGCCCACGATCTTGACGAACCGGCTGCGCCGGCCCACCACCTGGTACAGCCCGTTCGGGTGCCGCCGGGCGAGGTCGCCGGTGCGCAGTTCGTGGACTTCCCGGCCGAGTGCCAGGTCCGCCGGCTGCTCGGCGTACCCGAGCATGACGTTGGGGCCGTTGTAGACCAGTTCCCCGTCCGCCAGGTCCTCCACCGGTTCGATGCGGAAGGCGCCTCCCGGCACCGGGACGCCGATGCTTTCCGGATGGTCCGCGGCGAGATCCGGCGGCAGGTAGGCCATCCTGGCCGTCGCCTCGGTTGCCCCGTACATAACGAAGAGGTCCCAGCCGCGGCGCTGCCCGGTTTCCGCCCACGAGCGCACCTTCTCCGGCGCCAGCCGGCCGCCGGCCTGGGTGACGTAGCGCAGGTGGGGCAGGTCCTTTTCCGCAAAGCCCACCCGTTCCAGGAGGTCGAATGTGTAGGGGACGGCTGCGAAGGAGGTGGCCCGGCGTTCCCGGAAGAGGTCCCAGAAGCAGGGGTCCACCACCGAAAGGTCCGTGAGCACCAGCCCGGCTCCGCGGACCAGGTGGCTGTTGATGACTGAGAGGCCGTAGCAGTAATGGAGCGGCAGTGTGGTGGCGGCCCGGTCTTCGGGTCCGATGTGCAGGTACTCCGCTATCGCCTCGGCGTTAGCCTTGAGGTTGGCGTGCGAGAGCCGCACCAGTTTCGGGGAGCCGGTGGAACCCGAAGTGCTCAGCAGCAGCGCCAGCTCGGGATGCAGGTGGTGGCGGGTCCCGCGGCGGCGCTCCTCCAGCAGCGGTACCCCGCCGCCGTCACCGGGCCGAAGGAACACGTCCGGATCGTAGGCGTCCAGCAGGGATGCCAGGGCGTCGGGCTTGTCCGCCGGAGCTAACAGCAGTGGATGCCCCGCCGAGAGCGCCGCCAGATAGCCCACCAGGGAGTCCAGGTCATTGCGTGCGGCCAGAACCACCAGCCGGCGCTCGGTGCCCAGCCGTGCGGCAAGGTCGTCCACCAGGGAAGCAAGCTCCCGGTAGGAAAGGACGCCATTGGGGGTATGGACCGCGGGGCGGTCTCCGTGGCGGGCGAGGTCCGTGAACGCGACGCGGGCGAGCCCGGGCTGCGCTGTCAAAGCGCCACCAGGGTGGGAAGGGTAAGCATGGGGAGTGCCTAACTGAGCTGAAGTGGTACTGAAGGGCGCGGCTCCAGGGAGCTGCCCGGGGGTGGTGAGGTGATGGCGCGGTCACCGAGCAGCAGGGTGGGGGTGGTTCCTGCCGCCACCGTCACGGCTACCGGGGTGCCGATGGGGTGGCGCACGGTGTGCGGTTGCCAGGAGCGCACCGTCCGTCCCGAGGCGAGCGTGACGTAGTGGAGCACGAACGCGCCGTGGTACTCGATGGCGGATACCCGCGCGGGAGAGTCTGCATCCGGCTGCAGGGCCACCTCGTGGGGCCGCAGCACCACATCGACGTCCGCTTCGCTGTTGGCCCAGCCCGGGACGGTGGAAACCACGCCGATCTCGCAGGTCAGCAGGGCGCGGTGCACATGGGCGGGGAGGAAGTCGGCGTCGCCCATGAAGGAGGCAACGAACCGGGTGGCGGGCTGTTCGAACACCTTCTCGGGGGTGTCCGCCTGTTCAATCACGCCGCGGCGCATGACCACCACGCGGGTGCCCACGGACAGCGCCTCCGTCTGGTCGTGGGTGACCAGCACCCCGGTGGTCCCGGCCTCCTTGAGCGTAGCCACGGTGTCGCGGCGGACCTGCGCGCGCAGGGATTCGTCCAGGCTGGAGAAGGGTTCGTCCAGGAGCACGACGGCGGGGCGGGGCGCCAGGGCGCGGGCCAGGGCCACGCGCTGCTGCTCGCCGCCGGAGAGTTCGTGCGGATACCTGCCGGCGTAGTGGCTGAGCCGTACGAGGTCGAGCACTTCCCCGGTCCGCGCCCGGCGCTCAGCGCGGGTCAGGCGGTTTAGGCCGAACTCGACGTTCTGCGCCACGGTCATGTGCGGGAACAGCGCGTAGTCCTGGAAGACCAGCCCCACCCGGCGCTTTTCGGGTTCCACGAAGCGGCGGTTGTCCGCCACCACATCCCCGGCGACCCGGATGATGCCCTGGTCCGGGCGTTCCAGGCCTGCGGCGAGGCGCAACGTTGTGGACTTCCCGCAGCCCGAGGGGCCGATCAGGGTCACCAGTTCGCCGGCCGGGATGGCGAAGTCCAGGCTGTCAGCGCCCAGGGTTGAGCCGTAGTGCTTGCTCACGCCTTCAAACACCA
Source organism: Arthrobacter sp. sptzw42 (assembly GCF_059089685.1). NCBI lineage: Bacteria > Bacillati > Actinomycetota > Actinomycetes > Micrococcales > Micrococcaceae > Arthrobacter > Arthrobacter sp. sptzw42. The sequence continues at coordinate 25,283 of NZ_JBNHEX010000007.1, read as the reverse complement.
GCGCTGCCTCAGCCCCGCCGGTCCCGCCGGGACGGTGTCCGTGTGCCCTTATGCTCATGCCGGGGCCCTTCCAGAGGTTTCAACACTTCGGGCCTGCCGGACCAGAACCAGGACGGGCAGGATGGCCGCTGCCACGATCACCAGCGCGGGCAGCGAGGCCTTCTCCCAGAAGTTTTCGCGCGCCAGCTCGTAGACCCACACTGACGCCGTCGTAAACCCGAACGGCCGCAGCAGCAGCACGATGGGCAGCTCCTTGACGGCGTCGATGGCCACCAGCATCAGGGCCACCGCGATTCCGGACCTGGCCAGGGGTACGTGCACCCGTGCGAGGATCCGGCGGGGTGCCGCGCCCAGGCTTAGGGCGGAAAAGGTGAGGGTCATGGGAATCTTCGCGAAGCTGGAGTCCACTGCCTGGTAGGCAGGCGCCAGGAACCGGATGACGTAGGCGTACAGGATGCCAAGCACGGATCCGGTGATGAGCAGTCCGGTGCCGCCGGGAACGCCTGCCGTTTCCAGTGCATCGTCCAGGGCAGCAAACGAGATCAGCACGCCGATGCCCACGACGGCGCCGGGCACGGCATATCCGAACGTGGTCAGCTGCGCCGCCCAGGAGACAAACCTGCCCCCACTCAGCCGCACTCCGTGTCCCACGGCCACGGCGATGAGCACGCAGACGGCAGCGGTAACTGCCGCCACCAGGACCGTATTGATGATGTACTCGCCAAAGCGGGGATCCGCGAGGAAGCCCGGATTCCTGGCAGCTCCCCCGGCAGCCCACGCCAGCAGCTGGAACACCGGAATCAGGAAGCCCGTGCTGACGGCCGCGGCACAAAGAGCGGCAGCTCCCCAGCCGCGGCCGCCGTCGAGCCTCCGGGACTGCAGGCCCTGCCCCCGGCCGCCCTGCCGGTGGTACCGTGCCCTGCCGCGGAGGGCCCGCTCTCCCGCCAGCACGGCGACGGCGAACAGCAGCACCAGCACGGCCAGCTGGGTGGCCGCGTGGAAGTTGAAGGTGCCCTTCCAGACCAGGTAGACGCCCACGGAAACGGTCTGGACGTTGAAGTACTGCACCGTGGCGAAGTCGGTCAGGGTTTCCATCATCACCAGGGACATGCCCGCGGCCAGTGACGGCCGGGCCAGTGGCAGCAGGACGCGGCGCAGCGCCCGGGCACGTCCTGCGCCCAGGGTCCGGGCGGCGTCGTAGGTTCCGGCCGTATGCTCAATCAGCGCGGTGCGGGCCAGGAGGTACACGTACGGGTAGAGGGACAGCGACATCACCAGGATCGCTCCCGGCAGCGAACGCACTTCGGGCACCCACACGTCTGCACCGAACGCCGTGCGGAGGGCTGTCTGCACCGGCCCGGACACGTCGAACACGGAGAGGAAGACGAAGCCCAGGATGTAGGCAGGCACGGCCAGGGGAAGAACCAGCAGCCAAACGAAGAGGTTGCGCAGGGGGAAACGGTAGGCGGTCACCAGCCAGGCCAGGCCGCCGCCCACAAGGAGCGAGCCCGCACCCACGCCGAGCATCAGCAGCAAGGTGGTCAGCACCATCCCGGGAAGATCCCGCGGCGGCGCGGTGCTGCCCAGGCTGCCTAGGCCGTCAAGGACCACCGCGAGAACGGGCGTAACAACAACCGCAGCCACCACTGCGACGAGTGCTGCCCAGGCCGGACGGCCGGCACCGGCCGTCCGGCGGGGACGGCGCTTCGGCGTCCCCGCTTCAGCGAGGACAGCCGTTTCGGTCACTTGTATCCGGCCTCGGCGAGCAGGTCGACAGCCTCGGCGTTGAGGTCGCCGTAGGCTTCGGCGTTCAACGGCATCCGCTTGAACTCCCCGAAGCCCGCAATGACCGGCTCCGGCTTGGCGGACGGGTTGACCGGGAACTCGTGGTTGGCGTCAACGAAGGCGTTCTGGCCCTTCGTGGCAAGCCATTCGACGAGCTGCTGCGCCTTTTCTGGGTTGTCGGAGCCCTCCACCACGCCGGCCCCGGAGATGTTGACGTGCGTTCCGGCGCCTTGCTGGCTGGCCCAGTAGAGGTCCACCTTGAAGTCCGGCTTTTCCTCCAGCGTGCGGGCGAGGTAATAGTGATTGTTGATTCCCACCTGGCAGGTTCCTGCGTCGATGGCTTCCAGCAGCAGGACGTCGTTGCTCATGATCTGTACGTCGTTGGCCACCCAGCCCTTGGCGATTTCCAGTGCTTTCTCCCGGCCGTGGAGGCCGATCAGGCTCGCTACCAGGGACTGGGTGTAGGAAGAGGTGGCGTCGCGCATGCACAGCCGGCCCTTCCACTTAGGGTCAGCCAGGCCCGCATAGGTGTCAGCCGCATCAAATTCTGCTGGGTCAACCTTGTCCGGGTTGTAGGTGACGGTCCGTGCGCGCATGGCCAGGCCGTACCAGCGGCCCTCCGCGTCGCGCAGGTCCTCCGGTACTGCTTCCTTCAGGACTGGGGAGTCGACGGCGGCAAGTTCGTCCTGGCGGGCGGCGTTCCACAGATTGCCGGCGTCCACGGTCATAAAGACATCGGCAGGGGTGTCCTCCCCCTCCGCCTTGAGCCGCTCAAGGAGCTCGGCGTCGTCCCCGCTGATGAACTCCACCGTGATGCCGGTCTCGTCCGTGAACTGGCCGAAGGCACCCTCCAGGTCATAGTGGCGTGCCGAGTAAATCTGCAGGTCGGCCGGCTTCCCGCCGACAATCCCGCAGCCGGTCAGGGCGGCGGTAACGGCTGCAAGGCCTGCGGTGGCAGCAATCAAGCGTCGGATTGGCACGTCTGGAGCTCTTCTCACAAGGGCGGCAGTGACCGCAAGCTGAATTTGGCAAGGTAAGGCTATCTTAATTCGGCGTGGCGGCTTGAACTGTGAACCCAAGGTGACACCCGCTGTAGGCTCGGGAGCTAACGGAGGCCAAAGGGGATCACGATGACAAGCACCACCCAGCCCGGACCGGTACCAGCCACAAAGCCTGGATCTCCCTTGGCACCGCCGCATCTTTCGCAGCTTGTGGCCAGCGCACCGGGGCGGCCAACCCAGGCGTCCTTTTCTCCGTTCGACGGCGGGGCCATCGGCGAAGTGCCCGTCTGCACTCCCGGCGACGTCGAGGCCGCCGTTGCCGGCGCCCGGGCAGCCCAGCGCAAGTGGGCCGCCGTTCCCCTCAGGGAGCGTCGCGCCGTCGTCGGGCGCTTCCGCAGGCTGCTCCTCGAGCGCGAAGCGGACATCCTCGACCTCGTGCAGCGGGAGAGCGGCAAGTCGCGGCTCAATGCGTTTGAGGAACTGGCTGATGCCGCCCTCACGGCGGCCTATTACGAGCGCAACGCCGAACGGTACCTGCACCCCGCCCGCCGCACCGGGGCCGCACCGGGCCTGACACGGACAATGGAGTACCGGATCCCCAAGGGCGTGGTGGGCGTTATCAGCCCGTGGAATTATCCCCTCACCCTCGCCATTTCGGACGCGGTTCCCGCCCTGCTGGCCGGCAACGGGGTTGTGCTCAAACCCGATTCGCAGACCCCGTTTACGGCGCTGCTTGCCCTGGAACTGCTGCAGGAGGCCGGGCTTCCGCAGGATCTCTTCCGGGTTGTCACCGGGCCGGGACCGGTTCTGGGGTCCGCGATGATTGGCTCCGTCGATTTCCTCATGTTCACCGGTTCCTCCGAAACCGGGAAGACTGTGGCCAGGCAGTGCGCCGAGCGGCTCATCGGTTTTTCCGCTGAACTGGGCGGTAAGAATGCCATGCTGGTCCTCGCCGACGCGGACCTGAAGAAGGCAGCCCGGGGTGCGGCGCAGGGCTGCTTCTCCAATTCCGGCCAGCTGTGCATCAGCATGGAGCGGATCTACGTGCACCGTGCCGTTTTCGAGGAATTCCTGGCTGTCTTCACCCGGCAGGTGGAAGGGATCCGCCTGGGCGCGGGCACCGGCTGGGACATCGACATGGGCTCGCTCACGGGTCAAAAGCAGCTGGAAAGGGTGACCGCCCACGTCCAGGACGCGCTCGCCAAGGGAGCCAGGATCGTGACCGGCGGCAGCGCCCGGCCGGATCTGGGCCCCTTCTTCCACGAACCCACCATCCTCACGGACGTCACGGAGGGGATGCTGGCGGCCCGGGAGGAAACGTTCGGGCCCGTGGTCAGCATCTACCAGGTAGAGCACGACGACGAAGCGGTCGCCCTTGCCAATGATTCCCGCTACGGACTCAACGCCAGCGTCTGGTCCGCCCGGCACGGTGAATCAGTGGCGCGCCGGGTGATGGCCGGGACGGTGAACGTGAACGACGGCTACTCCGCTGCGTGGGCCTCGCACGATGCGGCGATGGGCGGGATGAAGGACTCCGGCGCCGGGCGCCGGCACGGCAGGGAAGGCATCCTGAAGTACACCGAGGCCCAAACAGTGGCCGTGCAGCGGCTGTTCCCGGTTGGCGCTCCTCCAGGGGTGTCCAACGAGCGGTACACGCGGCTGGTGAAGGGTGCGCTCAGGTTGATGGGCCGGTAGCCCGCGCCTGGAAGACACCGGCCGCCGGGCGCCCGGCCGGAGTTGCGGGGCGCCCGGCTGGAGAGCACGACGGCGGGGCCTGGGGGGGGTTTTCAGGCCCGCAGCAGCCGCTCCACGTCAGCGGCCTCCGGATACGCGGCCTGCGTCCCCTTGCGGGTGGTGGCCAGGGCGGCAGCCACCGACGCGAACGCGGCAGCTTCGGCAAGCCCATCGCCGGCGACAAGCCGCACTGCAACGGCACCGGTGAAGGCGTCGCCGGCGCCGGTGGTGTCAACGGCACGGACCGTGGTGGGAGCAATCCTGGCCACCCTGCGGTCCTCCGGCGCCAGCGAATCCAGCACCACCGACCCCTGCGCACCGAGCGTAACCAGGACCTGCTGGATGCCGTGTTCGGCAAACCGCAGCCGCACCATGTCCCAGTCGGCATCCGCCAGGTCAGGGCCCGGCGCAGCGGCACCGTCGCCCAGGAACAGCGCGGCTTCGTGGGCGTTGACCAGCAGGACATCGGTGAGTGCCGTCAGTTCCTCCGGCACCCCGCCATACGGCGAGAGGTTCAGCAGAACTGTGGCGCCGGCGTCGTGCCCTGCCCGGGCGGCGGCCAGCACAGTGTCCATGCTGACTTCAAGGCACAGGCACACCACGGCTGCCTCCGCCATGGCATCAGAGGCCTCCGCCACGTCCACCGGCGACAATGTGCCGTTGGCACCGGCCGAGATGATGATGTTGTTCTCGCCACTGGCGTCCACGGCGATCACAGCAACACCGGTAGGTTCCGGGGAAGTCCGCACATGGCCGACGTCGACCCCCGCGCCCGCGGCGGAGGACAGCAGCATGTTGCCGTTCGCATCCTCCCCCACGGCTCCGACGAGGCTCACTTTCCCGCCCAGGCGGCTTGCTGCGACGGCCTGGTTGGCGCTCTTGCCGCCCGGGTTCACGGCGAACCCGTTGCCGTGCACGGTCTCGCCGGGAAGCGGGAGGCGTTCGCAGTAGATGGTCAAGTCCGCGTTCAGGGAGCCGACGACGGCGATTCGGCCCGCGCTCCCAGCTGCGGCGTTCACTCGGCCACCTCAGCCTCAACCGGCTTGGGGATCAGCAGCGAGGCGGCGAACGCGGCCACGGTTAGGGCGAGGCCGACCACCACAACGGTCAGGTAGGACGCCTTGGCATCCCCGAGCGAAGCGGTGGCCACGAGCACGGCGGGCAGGATCAGGAAGCTGAGGCCCGCGCCGAGGTTGAAGGCGCCGGCGTTCATGCCGGGCAGGAAGCCGGGGTTGCCCGCGGGCGAGAGGACAACGCCGAGTCCGTTGAGCATGATGTTGACCGTACCGGCGTACATGATGCCCAGCAAGACGGTGCCGGCAATCATCAGCGGCAAACTGTTCAGGCCGAGGAACGCGATGACGGCAAGCGCCGCGATGCTGCCCAGGAGGCCGATACGGAGCACCCTGGTGTAACCCAGCACGGGGGCGAGTTTGCCGCTAAGCGGCCCCACCACCCAGCCCAGCAGGGCATATGGCGTGAGGATAATGAGCGACATTTCCGTGGGTCCGATCCCGAAACCCGGGCTGGCCGCCTGCACGTACGCGGGGACGATGCCGTTGATGACGGCGAAGATACCGGTCATGGTCAACGTGGTGGTTAGCAGGGGCGCCCAGGTGGAGCGCTGGCGCAGGTGCACCGTTTCCACCATGGGCTGGCTGGTCCGTTTTTCCGTCCGCCAGAACAGGTAGAACGCGACCGCGGACACCAGTACCAGCGAGAGGCTCAGCATCAGGGTGCCCGATGAGAAGCCGCCCACCAGCTTGGCTCCCTCGTTGAGGGCGGTGAGCAAAGCACCGACGGCCACCACAATGAAGAACACGCCAAGCCAGTCCATCCGGGTGCCTGCGGCCGGCTTGCTTTCGCCCGCCAGGAAGGTGATCAGGGCGGTGGCTACCAGCGCCAGAACCACCATGAGCCAGAAGATGCTGCGGAAGCCGTAATGCTCGGCGAAGTACCCGCCCACAAAGGAGTCGACGCCCGCCACGCCGCCGTTGACGGCCGTGATGAGGCCCATCAGGATGCCGTACTTCCGCGGGTTGCTGACCGCGGAGCGCAGCATGATCAAACAGAGCGGCACGGTGGGGCCGCTGACGCCCTGGATGATGCGGCCCACGAAGAGCCAGGTGACGTCAGGGGCGAGGGCCGCGATGACCGAGCCGGCGGCCATCAGCAGCATCATGCCCACGAGCACCTTCTTCCGTCCCATGATGTCGCTCAGACGGGGCAGGAACAGGGAGAACAGGGCGGCTGCGGTGAAGAACCAGGTTTGGGAAAGGCCGATAACAGCCTGGTCAGTATTGAGCTCCTCGCCCATGGTCACCAGGGCGGGGCTGAGCATCGAAGCATTGAGCTGGAAGGCCACGCAGGCTGCCAGCAGGGCTGTCATCAGGGCGGTGACGTTGCCCCGGCTGGTTTTGGTTTCGGAGACGGTGGCAGTCATTTACTTGATCCCTCCCACTGTGGCGTGGGCACGTTCCTGGTGTTCGACGCCGGCCGGGCTGCCTCCGGCAGCCGGCTCACCGATGTTAACCAGTGCGTCCGTGACGAGGTTCCAGAACCTCTCGTGGTCCAGCTCCACCGCGACGCTCGTGTTGCAGTCCGCCGGTGCGGGGGCGCGGAAGTCGGCCACCGTCATGCCCAGGGTCAGGGTGCCCTGCAGTTCGATGTTTACCGGCACCTTGCGGGTGCTGATGATGGTGGGATCGATGACGTAGGCAACGGCGCACGGATCGTGCACCGGCGGGGCGTCGAAGCCCTGCGCGTCCTTGTAGGTGTGCGCAAAAAAATCCATCAGTTCGGTGACAAACCGGGCGGGCTTGGTGCCGATGGCGGCGATCCTTTCCACCACATCCGGGGTGGCGAGCGCCTGGTGCGTGAGGTCCAGGCCCACCATGACCACCGGCCACTTCTCGTTAAACACGATGTGGGCGGCCTCGGGGTCGATGATGATGTTGAATTCGGCCACGGCGCTCCAGTTGCCCACGTGGTAGCCGCCGCCCATGAGGACCACTTCCTTCACGCGTTCCACGATGCGCGGTTCCTTGCGGGCAGCCATGGCAATGTTGGTCAGGCCGGCAGTAGGGACCAAAGTGACGGTGCCGGGTTCGTGGGCCATGACGGTGTCGATGATGAGGTCCACCGCGTGGCGCGGGTCCAGCTCAATGGCCGACGGCGGCAGTTCCGGGCCGTCCATGCCGCTGTCCCCGTGGATGTCCGGGGCGGTTTCGATGCTGCGGACCAGGGGACGTCCGCAGCCGGCGGCAAAGGGAACACCGGTGATTCCGGCGATGGTGCCCACGGCCAGCGCGTTGCGGGTGACCTTCTCCAGCGTCTGGTTTCCCACCACAGTGGTAACGGCCAGCAGGTCGATGTCAGGGTTGCCGTGAGCGAGCAGCAACGCCACGGCGTCATCATGCCCGGGGTCGCAGTCGAGAATGATTTTCTTGCGTCCCGGGGATTCCTGGTTCAGGGAGTGGGCAGTGGGTTCCACGATGATCTCCACGTCATTGGGGCCCGCGCAGGGCGGGGAGCGAAAGCGTTCAGGAGAGATCATGGCACCGTAAGCAGCATCACGTCAAACGCTTGACGTAGCTGCAGGTCAAGCGCTTGATGCCAAGAGCCCTCACGGTTCCTTTGATTTCGACGAAACCAGCTTTAACGTTGCGCGGCGCCGTCGCTCCCGGAGTCCGCTTCTTCGGCCGGGCCGTGATGCCCGCTCTTGTGGCGCGCCTCCTGCAGGTGGTGTTCCAGCTTCTCTTCCGCGTCCCGCCGGCGCTGTCCGATGGTCCTCATCTGCTGCGTACTGGGTGCCGCATGCGCATGCTGGTGGGGGCCGAGGTCGCGCGCAGCGCCTCCGCTTGTATCGCTCATACCTGCATCGTCCCACTCGGGCGGCGCTTCAGGAAGAGGGCCGCCGTCCGCCTTCCCGGCGCCCATTTCGTAAAACAGGAAGTGCACACAAAATGCACTATGATGCACTAATGGATAAAAGCACATCTGCCCTTGCGGCTGTTATCGGCGGCCGCGTGCGGCAGGAACGGCAGTCACGGGGCTTGACCCTCGACCACCTCGCCGCGGCGGCGGGCGTGAGCCGCCGCATGGTGGTCAACGTTGAGCAGGGTGCCGCCAATCCGAGCGTGGGAACGCTGCTTCGCATCAGTGATGCGCTGGGCATCGGCCTGCCCGCTTTGGTGGATTCTCCGCGTCCCAGGCCCGTGACGGTCACCCGGAGTGGAGACGGCGCGGCCCTGTGGAGTTCGGCCTCGGGTGGCCGGGGTGTGCTGGTGGCCGGGACTGAATCACCGGACGTCGTGGAGCTCTGGGACTGGACCTTTGCGGCTGGGGACCGGCATGGGAGTGAGGCGCACGCGGCAGGCACCAAGGAGCTGCTCCAGGTCCACGAAGGGTCCGTCACGGTAGTGGTGGCCCACGAAAATTTTCTCCTCCAGGCAGGTGACGCCGTCTCCTTCCCGGGAGATGTTGACCATTCCTACGCCAACCCCGGCAGCAAACCGGCACGGTTCTCGCTGGCGGTTTTTGAACCGGGCGTCGGATCGGGACACCGCCCGGAGGAAAACCCCGCAGCCGCACTATCGGGCGAAGGAAACTGAAGATGCCTCAGCGAAGTGTTCCGGTCCCGCCATGGGGGTTAGCCGTCACGGCCATCCTGTCGGTCCAGCTGGGCTCGGCCCTGTCCGTGAATATGATCGAAGCCGTGGGTCCGGCCGGAACTGCCTGGCTGCGCCTCAGCATGGGCGCCCTCATCCTCCTGGCCATCGGCCGCCCGCCGCTGCGTTCCATCCGCCGTCCCGATGTCCTGCCGCTGCTGGGACTCGGGATCACCACGGGCGTGATGACGGTTGGGTTCCTCGCCGCAGTCGAACACATACCGCTCGGCACCGCCGTCGCCATTGAGTTCCTCGGCCCGCTGACGGTGGCCGCCATCCGCAGCCACAACCGGACAGCCCTTGCCTGGCCTGCCCTGGCACTGGCCGGCGTCGTCCTGCTCACCCAACCCTGGCAGGGCGATTTCAACCCGACGGGGGTGGCATGGGCCGCACTGGCGGCCTTCGGGTGGGGCTTCTATATTCTGCTCACGCAACGGATCGGCGACCGGTTCACAGGCATCGGCGCGCTCACGCTCACGGTGCCCGTTGCCGCGGTGGCGGCCGCCGTCGTCGGAATTCCGCAGGCCGCCGGCCACCTCACTACCGACATCCTGGTGGCCGCCGCCGGGCTGGCCATCCTGCTGCCGGTATTGCCGTTCGCGCTGGAGATGCTTGCCCTGCGCAGGATGACGCCCACCGCGTTCGGAACACTGATGGCCCTCGAGCCCGCGGTCGGCATCGTCCTTGGGCTGCTCATCCTGCACCAGCAGCCCTCGGCAATCCAGTTTGCCGGCATCCTGCTGGTGGTCCTGGCCGGAGCGGCAGCACAGCGCGGTGGCCGGCGCCGGCCAGGCAAAAAGCAGCCAGCCAGCCCCGCCGATCTCGACTTCGTGGGCTAGCAAATGTTCACCGGCCTGAGCGCTTTTCCCCTCACCCCGCTGGCCAATGATGCGGTGGACGAAACTGCATTCGTCCGCTTGGTGGAACGCCTCAGCGGGGCGGGCGTCGATTCCATCACCGCCCTCGGGTCCACCGGGTCCTACGCATACCTGAGTGGCCAGGAGCGGAGCCGCGTTGCCCGCCTGGCGGTTGAGCATGCCGGCTCCACCCCCGTGATTATCGGTATCGGAGCGCTCCGGACGTCGCAGGTACTTGCCAATGCGGACAGCGCGCAGCGGGCTGGCGCCTCGGGTCTGCTGCTCGCGCCGATGACCTATCAGCCCCTCACGGACGACGACGTTTTCGAGCTGTTCCGGGCGGTGACGGCGCACTCGTCGCTGCCCGTCGTCGTCTATGACAATCCGGCCACCACGCACTTTACGTTCACCACCGAGCTTTACGGGCGCATTGCCGAACTTCCCCGCATCGCCTCCATCAAGATTCCCGGCGTACCGGCAGGCCAGGAGCAGGCGCGGGAACGGGTCCAGGAGATCCGCGGGGTTGTCCCGGCCCACGTGACCATCGGGGTATCCGGTGATCCCCGGGCTGCTGCGGGCCTGGCTGCCGGGTGCGATGCCTGGTACTCCGTCATTGGTGGCACGTTGCCCGCACTCGCTCTGGGAATCACGCGCGCTGCCCGTGAAGGCCGGTTCGCTGACGCCTTTGCGGACTCTGAACGGCTGGCTCCGCTGTGGGAGCTGTACGCCGAGTTTGGCGGCAGCATTCGGGTGGTCACCGCGATCGCGGAGAACTTGGGGCTGGTAAGCAGGTCCTGCCTGCCGCTGCCCATCCAAGGGCTTACAGAGGAACAGCGCAACCGAGTGGCAGGGGTCGTGGGAGCACTCGCTTCCAGCAACTAGCGCTGCTTCCCGGGCAGAGCATGCCACCGGCGGCTACTACGATCAAAGTATGGAATTTGCCGACCAGCCGCAGCAGCCCGCGCGTTCGCGGCGGGTCACGGCCGCAATGGTTGCAGCCAAGGCAGGCGTCTCGACGGCCACCGTCTCGCTGGTGGCCAACGGCAAGACGGCGGGCCGGGTCTCGGAGGACAACGTTTCCAAGGTCCGGGAGGCCATTGCCGAGCTGGGCTACGTGGTGGACGGGATCGGCAGTTCGCTGGCCAAGGGCGTCAGCTCGATCGTCATCCTGGTGGCGCCCGACATCTCCAACCCGTTTTTCGCCAAGGTGATCGCGGGAGTGCGGGAATCCCTCGGCGCGCAGTACCAGTTGCTGCTGTCCGTTACCGAGGCGGGCGAGTTTCCCCAGGCCGACGACGTCCGGCGGTTGATGTCCCTCCGCCCGGCAGGGCTCCTGGTGGACGCACCCAACGCAGGCTTCCTGGAGGACCTCGGGTCACCTTCGCCGCTGGTCCTGCTCGATGCCCCCGGGCTGGAGGCGTACGCACCGTCGGTGAACCTGGACGTGGCCAGCGGGGCGCGGGAACTGGCGGCACATCTCGCCGAGTCGGGCCACCGGCAGGTGGCATACGTGGACAGTGTCACGGGCACCGAAACGTTTGCCCTCCGCCGGAAGGCCTTCCTGGAGGAGGTGTCCGGCCGCGGTGTCACCGTGGGCGAGGAACGCATTATTGGCACCACCATCGACGTCGGCGCGGCGGCTGCCGCCTTCGCCTCCGCTTGGCCGACGTGGCAGCGCGAGGGGGTAACTGCCGTCGTCTGCGGTACTGACACCCACGCCTACGGCGTGCTGCAGGAGGCGCGGGTGGCCGGGGTGCGCATCCCCGAAGAGCTGGCCGTGGCCGGCTTCGATGACCTGCCCTATTCCGCCACGAGCAATCCCGGGCTTACCACCGTGCACCTGCCCGCCACTTCCCTGGGGTTGAAAGCCGGGGAGCAGCTGCGCCGCCTGATGGAGGGCAAGGCCCTGGAACAGACCGGGGTCACGCTGGAGAGTTCGCTCGTGGTGCGCGGCTCCACAGTGGCGGCCAAGGCCTGACGGTTCGGCCCGCCGTCGTTCTTGCTGTAATTTTCAAGGCATGGCAGGCCGGTCGCTCTCCCGCAGCCAGTCATTGAATAACGCGGCGAGCTGCTGGCCCGAGGCTTCCTCCATCACTGCCTCGAAGTCTTCGCCGGTAGCTGACGAATCGTCATACCTGGCCAGCCATTCCCTCGCACCTGCAAAAAACGCTGTGTCCCCCACCTTCGCGCGCAAGGCGTGAAGGGCTGCTCCGCCACGGCGGTAAACCTGCTCCGCGAAGAGGTTGTCCCGTCCCGGTTCGGTAATATTAAGCGCCCAGAGGTTTTTCGTATCAAGCTCGGCAACAGTGTCGGTGAATTGCTTTGCCACTGTGGCTTTTCCCTGGTGTTCGGCCCACAACCACTCGATATACGTTGCCCAGCCCTCGTTGAGCCAGATGTCCTGCCAGTCCGCCGGGCTGACGGAGTTCCCGAACCATTGGTGCCCCAACTCGTGGGCTACCGTATTCTCGCTCGCCGCCTGCGAGTAGACCGGCCGCGTTTGGGTTTCCAGGGCATAGCCAACGGAATCGTCATCAACGATCGCGCCGAACGCCTCGAACGGGTACCGTCCAAACAGTTTTTCCAGGAAGGAGATCATCCGGGGCTGCAGGGCGAGTGAAGCGTTGGTCTCCGTGAGCGCTTGGCCCGTCACGCCGGCGTCGACAGCGTTGATGATCGGCAACCCGCGGGGTCCTTCGTCATAGGACAGGGCGTAATCACCCACGCTTGCCGTGGCCAGGTAGCTGGCCATGGGATCGGATGCCTCCCAGGTCCACGTCGTCCACCCCGACCTGGTTTGAGGTTTAGCCGCGGGCAGGCCGTTGGCCACGGCGGTCTTTCCTTCCGGGACGGTGATGCGGAAGGTGTAGGTGGCCTTGTCCTCCGGGTCGTCATTGACGGGATACCACGTGGACGCTCCTTCGGGTTCATTGGCTACGAGGGCGCCGTCGGCGGTGGTGACCCACCCGTACAGCGCCCCGGTGGCGTCGACGGGCCGACCGGTAACGCCGGCGTAATCGATGGTGATGGTGGCATTGTGGCCGGCCTTCAGCTTCGGCCGAAGGTTCACGGTCAGCTCCCACACGCGGTTGGCGTCGTCCCGCAGCTGGGACCATTCGGCAGGGACAGCGCCGTCCCCGGCGGTCCCCTGCTTCGCGTGCTTCCCGTCCACCTCTACTGCGCTGACCAAGAGGCCGCGCAGGTCGAAGTTGAGGGCGTCCAGATCCTGTGTGGCACGCAGGGTGATGGTGGCCTCCGCGGTGAGGTTACCTGCGAGCACGGCAGGGTCTGACGGCGGGGTGTACCGGAGATCGAGGTCGTAATGGAGGACGTCGTACCCGCCGTTACCGGCGTTGGGAAAGTAGGGGTCGCCGCTCCCGGGTGCTCCGGCGGCGTATTGCGGCGCATTATTTTGAGGCATCGCTTGCGCGGGAGCGCCAAGGCCGGCAGCAGTGGCTGTAACCAGCACCATGGCGGCCGCTATGGTGCTTGATGTTCTCATCAATATGGTCATTGTGGTGGTCCTGAAAGGGGCAGAAGCCGGGCGCAGGCCGCTTGAATCTGCCGTGCGGCAAGTAACGTCAGTGCCTTCGCGGCAACGAGACCGGTACCTGCGGCTCCTGACGCCGCTCCCCACAGTTGGGAAGAACTTAGGCCCCGCTGCCGGGCTTGTCAACGCTCAGCTGGAAACTCCCCGCGCCGCCCGGCCGGGGCGGGCGCCGGGAGGCTGCCTCGCGCCGCCGTCGTTCTGTCCCACCCCGGCCGTAAGCTGGAATCATGCCGAGTAACTGGGACAGCCTGGACGCGAGCCTCCGCGAGTCCGTGGAGCACAACGTGGAAATTTACGAGCGCGTCCGGCCTGCCTTGAAACTGGTGACCCGGGATGTCCTGCTGCTGATGCGGGACATGCTGAAGGACAGTGAAGTTACGCCGCTGTTCGTCACCGGGCGCACCAAAACGGTGGAATCGTTCAAGGAGAAGATTTCCCGGATTGAGGAGCCGCTGGAGCCCGGCGGCCCGCCGGTGCTGAAGTTCCCGGACCCGTTCCGGACCCTGAACGACATGGTGGGCATCCGCGTGATCACCAAGTTGCCGGCCGAGAACGCCGCGGTGGCCAACATCATCAAGCGCCAGCGGCAGCTGTTCGACTGCCGCGGTGACCGGGAAAAGGACATCGGTTCCATCGAGTCCGGCACTTACGGTTACTCCAGCCGGCACCTGATCCTGCGGACCATCCAGAACGAGGCCGTGAAGGAGTACCAGCAGGTTTTTAATCCGGACGCCCAGCCCAACGGCAGCTACTTCTTCGAATGCCAGATCCGCACGATTTTTGCCCACGCATGGAGCGAGATTGAGCACGACATCCGGTTCAAGGCCGAGGATCCCCGCGCCTGGTCACCGCACTTCGACCGGCAGTTCACGGCCACCGCGGCGATGCTGGAAACGGTGGAAACGGCGTTCGCAGACCTCCACGAACGCTACGAGGAAGTGCGCAGCTTCTGGGACATGGACGGCGAGGGGGCCGCGCCGCTCACGCCCAACCGGATCCGGGACGTCTGGCGCACGCTGCTGCCGCACGTGGACCGCAAGGTGGACGACGACTGGGGCTGGGCCGCCGAGCTCCTCGCCGCGCACGGCCTCAACCAGACCATGCAGCTGGCCGGCCTGCTGAGTGCCAACCGCATCACCGAAGTCCGCAAAGCCCTGGACCACCGCTACTCCCCCGGCCCGGACCGGCTGCTCGATGACCTGCTGCTCTGGCAGTACGGCACCAAGCACATCGACCTCACCGCCGAAGCGCCCGACGCCGTCCCGCACCCGCGGCGCGACAGCCTCCTGCGGCGGCTCAAAGAGATTGAGCGGTATCGGCTGACGAAGAAGTAGGAAGCGGGTTCCCGGGCGGAACTCCTTCGCGCGTCAAAGTTCGGCCGCCACCGCCCGCCGCGGGTACCGACCCAGCCAGGAACGGTCACGGGCGGGAGGAACTTGCCGGGACCAGCGGGGAACCGGCGTAGCTTCCTCCATGCTTAGTGGCGATCCTGCCGTGTCTACTTAGGATGGATCGGTGACTAATGAGCCTTCCCTGAATGACATTCAGCCCGCGGAGTTGCGGCCGGATGCTGAGCTACTCGTCGGCCTGTTGGTCTCACCCTCTTTGGCGGCGGCGTTCGGCCCGGACGCCGCCGCCGCAACACGCAATGATCTGATGCAGCAATACCCGGGGGTGCACTGGGAGCTGACGGTGGTTGAGGACAGGTTGGTGGATCCACCCACCGAGACGCTGGATCTGCTGGAGGCGGCCCGGGACCGGGTGCTGGAGGAAGGCTGGGACCTCGCCGTGGTTCTTACCGACCTGCCGCTGAAGGACGGCCGGCGCCCAGTGCTCACCCAGCTGAGCCCACTGCATTCGGTAGGACTGGTAGCCGTCCCCGCCCTGGGGGCAAGACACGTGCGGCAAAGAGCACAGGACACGACGGTGCAGGTGGTCGGGCAGTTGCTGGGCTACGACGCTGAGGACCTTGACGCTCAGCAGAATTTCACCCGGAAGGCCTTCCAGCTGTCCACCGATCTGGAGGAGCGCGCGGACGACAACGTTGTGCAGTTCACCGCTCGGGTACTCAGCGGCAACGTTCGGCTGCTGCTGGGCATGATCCGGGCCAACCGGCCGTGGGCCTTTGTGGTCCGGTTGTCACGGGCACTGGTGGTGGCAGCGGCCACCGGGGTGCTGACACTGGTTGCCTCCGACCTGTGGTTGCTGGCCCTGGCCTACGGACCCCCACGCCTGGGGTTGTTGGCGGTCATGGCGATCACGGCGGTGAGTGCCGCCCTGATTCTGGGAGGCGGATTGTGGGAACGCCCGCGGCGGCGTGCCCAGCGCGAGCAGGTAACCCTGTTCAATTTGGCCACCGCCGCAACCGTGGTCATCGGCGTCCTGGTGTTCTACCTGGCCCTGTTTATCCTGTCCCTGCTCGGGGCGTTCCTGCTCGTCGACGGGACGGTCCTGGCAGGTGTCGCAGGACGCCCGGTAAACGCGCTGGACTATGCAAAGATCAGCTGGCTTACCGCCAGCCTGGCCACCGTGGGTGGAGCACTGGGAGCGGGACTAACGGACGAGGACGTGGTTCGGGCCGCCGCCTACACGCGGTCCAGCACCTGACACTGCCCCAACGCAGGAGTCCCGGGCGCAATACTTCGCCGCGCCCCGGGGCAGCCAGGAGCATTCGCGCAACGGCCACCTTCCCCCAAAGGCGTTATGGGCCCCCACTAATTGCAGGTTTTTCCGCCTGTTGGCCGCTCAGAAGCCGAATATTGAAAAGGGCGCCTTCGATGCCTCTGTTCCCCACGATGGCCGCTGCAGGTAATCCTCCAACTCGGGGATGGTGATTCCGGCAGCCCTTGCCAACGCTGAGGGGGTGATGCCGGCGTTTGTGGCTGTTCTTAGTGCGGCGCATAGCTCTTCCTCAGCTGAATCCAGCTCCCACTGCAAGCGTTCGAGCCGTGCTGACGCAAGGGTTGCGTCTCTCAACGAGTCGGTTGAAGACTCTGCAGTCAGTTCTGGTCCCGTCGCGGCTACCCCTTGTGCATCTGGCTGAGCAGGCCTGGTGGGCGGAAGTTTGGCGGCCGGCGCTCCGTGAAATCCTGCGCGTCGGTGCTTGAGGTGCTCTGCTACGGCGGTCATTTTCATCCCCAGACGTTTTCGGGTTTTACTAGCTTGCCTAGTATTTAGGACATCGAGCAAATTGTCCAGCTATCCGTTTTTTATTCCGCCTTGGCTACTTCATGCATGGCGTCCCGCATCCGGTTCACAAAGTCGATGACGGTGGTGAGCTCGCCTGGGCCTAAGGAGCCGATGACGTCTGCAAGGGGCCGTCGGGCTTCCTCCAGGGCGCGTGCGTCCTCGTATTCAAACTGTTCCGTGTACTTGAGGAGCACAGCGCGCCGGTCCCTTGGATGCGGTTCTCTGGCTACGACTCCACGTCGGACCAGTCGGTCAACGAGGGTAGTGACAGAGGCTGAGCTGAGCCCGAGACTTACGGCGAGCTCCGTGGGCCGGAGCCCTTCCCCGGCCGAAGAAGCTTCCTCTATGTAGCGAAGGGCAAGGGAATCGGAGGCTCCGCGGTCCATGATGGGCCGGGTTCGCCGCAGCATAGAGGTTTCAGCCGCCCGGTATTCACTGAGGGCATTGAGCAGGTCGGTGAACAGGATCTGTTGCCGCCCGGCAACGGGGTGAGCATCAAGGCCTCCTGTCACAGACATCGAAACCACGTCCACTTCCTAGGTTGGCTACTTACATGCTTCTCAAGCAACCCAGCGTACCGGATTCGGAACGATCCGCTTGCCGGTTGAGCGTCCAGCTCCACGAGCGCTCGTGCAGGAGCCGCGAAGGAGGCCGAAATCGACAGACGCCGACGACTTGGCGAAGGAGACGGTCGCCGAGCGCCAGCTTTTTCACCAAGCCGGTTTACATTAGGTGAAATAGATCAGTTCTTGGGGGTACAAATAATGGCGTCCGTGGAACCAGGAAAAGCTGAGCTATTTTTGGATGAACACGGCGTTCTTCAGCTGAAGTGGGCCCGCAATGCCACTATCCGGTCAAGTGATGCTGAGGCGGCCATGCATATGGTCAATGAGCTTTGCGGACAGACTGAGTGCCCCCTGCTGGTGGACATGGCGACAATCTCTAAAGTCAGCCGCGGAGCCCGAGTTGTCTTCGCCCGCACCTGCCAGGCCTCACAAGTCGCGCTTCTGGGCGCTTCCCCAGTAGATAAAGTCATAGCTAACTTTGTTTTGGCCCTGAACCCGCCGACCCGCCCCAAGCGCTTTTTTACGTCCCGGACAGAAGCCATGGCATGGCTACTGACAGGCACCACAGTCTGACTTGCTTCCGCTCGGGATCCTCGGAAGACTCCGCTTCCAAGCGCGGTGTGGCGCGGTTTTGAAGGCCACCCGGAGGCTTAGGCCAGCTGGCCAGCTGCCGGGTGCAGGAAAGCTAGGCGTCGAAGTGGGTGCGGATTGTTGGATCCGCGGTCAGGGAGGCGACCACTGACGCTGCGACATCACGTAGCTTCGTGTTGCGGCTGTTCGAAGCGATTTTCAGGATCTTCATGGCGGCGTCCTGACTGCAGCGGTTTTGGGCCATGATTGCCCCGGCTGCAAGGTCGATGACAGTGCGCGATTCCATTGCCGCAGCAAGGTTGTTTTTGGCCTCAGCGAGCTGGGTGATGCGTACCGCGAGCCGGAGGGCTTTGGAGGCATGGTAGGCATAGGACTGGACGTTGTCGATGTCCTCGCCGCTGAATCCGTGGGAGCGGGTGGAGTACATGTTAAGGCCTGCTTCCGCTTCCCCCTCAAGGGCCAGCGGCACCGACAGGCTGGACCTGACCTTTTCCGCCAGCGCCGCTGCTGCATAGCCGCCCCACCGGCGTTCCGTCCGGACGTCCGGCACGTGGACCGCGCTCCCTTCGCTTATGGCCGTAAGGCATGGACCATCGCCGGCGCGGTATTGGATTTCATAGAGGCGGCGTGCGGCCCCTTCGCTGCTGGCAACCGTCACGGGCCTCTTTTGGCGCAGCAGGGTGATGCTGCAGAAGGCAACGGCAGGGTCCGAAAGTGTTAGAGCAGTGAAGTTCGCCAGTTCGTCCAGCATTGCCTTGACGTCCTCGGTCCTCAGTACGAGGTCCTGCAGATGATCGACGAGCAGCTCTGGCTGCAAGTGAAGTGGTTCCTGGGCCACGACTTGGCCTCATTCCTACTAATGCCCGTACGGCAGCCTTTGATGCGGGTTCCGAACCGACGTTGCGGCCGCCTGCAGCGCCCGAATATGAAGTCTGGTTTTTTAGCTGTTGCCGGTGTGGACGATGCTTTCCTGGTCCTCTTCATGGGCGGGGGCGTCGGCGAGGGCATCCGCGGTCAGGTCCATGTCCTCCAGGGCGGCATGCGTGTCAGCGGTGGTGGCGTTAGTGTCAGTCATGGAAGGTATTCCTTCGCTTCTGCCGGTGCTGTGTGACCAGGCGGGCGGCGTGCATGGAGTCGCGTCACGACTGTTCAAACCATGGCCGGATAGCTGGTGAGGATGTAGTCCGCAGCGGCAGGGCACTTCTTCATGCGCAGGCCTTCTCCCGGGCTGAGCCGTTGGGTCATTGCAGCCCAAAAGACGTGTTCAGGCTGTGGTTTCTGCTGCGACACGCAGCACCAGCTGGTGTAAAGGCCGTAAAGGGAGTCCCCGTCGAGGCTTGCGCCTGACTCGTGGTCTTTGTAGGTGGCTTCTTGAAGGAACTGGTCGAACTGTGAATGCGCCAATGTGGGGCTCTTTTCGCTACAGTGCAGGTCTCCGCCGTTCGGCTACAGCGGCCTTAACTCAAATGCCATGCACGGGGCATTGAGCGTACTGACTTACCGTTGCGTTTCTGACGCTTGGGCTTGTTACTGCCCGGTGAAGCAGATCATCCTGGCCAGCACCGGAAGGGATGCTACGCCAAAGCCGCTATGTTCGGTAAGCGCCGGGGGCCGCTTTAGGCGTGCTCGTTGCGCGCTCGATAAGGGTCTGCGTAATCAACTGTTCTCCTTTGGAGAATGTGAGCAGCCTGGACGGCCCCTGCAAACCCTGGTCCCTTTACTGAAACCATGTCGACAACTTCTCTACACTGTAGACTGTATGCGTAGACTAGGGGTTAAGCAAGCTTACGTATCGCCGTGTGGGTGGGCTTGGCGCTAAGTAAACAGGACGGATCCAATATGGCCTCTACTAAGAGTCGCGACGACCAAACTCCAAGCGGGCGGGGGCGTCTGAGCAGGGACATTGTGCTGAGAGCTGCTCTGGAGTTGGTGGACTCTGAAGGCCTCGATGCATTGAGCATGCGTCGCCTTGCCCAGGAACTCGGCTGTGATCCCATGAGCCTCTACCGGCACGCAGCGAACCGGGCGGCCCTGCTGGACGGCGTCACCGAGATAGTGCTGAACGAATTGGCAATTTTTCCCGATGACCCTGACTGGCAGGCACAGCTGCGCCGGATTGCCCATGACCTCCGGCTGTTGGCCCTTCGTCACCCCAACGTCGTGCCCCTGCTGGTCACCCGGCCGCTATCCACTCCCCTGGGCTTACGCCCACTGGGGACGCTTCGTCCGCTGGAACAAATCCTGGCGCTATTGACAGACGCTGGATTCGCCCCCGCTGACGCCTTGCACGTCTACCGCGCCTACTACGGATTCCTTTATGGTCACATCCTCAACGAACTCCAGGAATTCATCGTGGACCCGGACGAAAACGAGGCCATCCTGAGATTGGGCCTGCACCGCTTGCCGGCCAAAAAGTTCCCCCACCTCAGGGCACTGGGGCAGTCCTGGCAGACTACGACGGCGACGCCGAACTCGATCAAGGCCTTACTATCCTTCTCAACGGATTGAATGCCCAACTAAGGCAACTCCCCCACCGGGGATCTCCGGACCCGGATGGGGCCGACTCCTAGAGGTAGTTGTCACTCCTGACCAACTGCAGCCATGAGCTTCTTGCGGTGATGCATTGGCTGCGCGGATTTCGTCGTAACGCTTACGGGGCGTTAGAAGCCGTCATTGCTTCAACGACGGTCTTGGCGGTCGCGTACCCGTCGGCAATCACCTTGTCCGGATCCGCTGCTCGCAGCATCATTCCCAGCACGCCGGTCAGGATCAGAGCCACTCGTTCAGCGAGGGCTTGTGCCGCACCGGTACCGACAACGGGTATGGCGAGTTCGTGAAGACGCGTGGTGAGTAGTTCCGTGTCACTGCGCAAAGCCTCATCGAGTAGCTGACTCGGGTGGGGCGTTTCTGCCGCCACACTGAGGAACGCGCACCACCGGGCCGTTGCAGGCCCGGACCGATACCGGGCCAGGGCAGGGAAAACAGCAAGTAGCTTCTCCTTGGCCGTTAAGGCAGCACAGACTTCCCGCTGCCAGTCCTGGTCCCAGCGCGTCAGGCGACGTCGCAATGCCTCGACGATAAGCCCTTCCTTGTTCCCGAAATGGGAGTACAGGGTGGCGGGCGCAACGTTGGCCTGTTTGAGGATCACGTCGACGGGTGTCGCTGCGACGCCTTGGGTAAAAGCAAGATCTTCAGCAGCGTCGAGCAACCTTTCCCGCGCGCTGGGTTGTGCGGCCATGCTTCCATCCTATAACGTTCGTTTCAATGAAACGCGCGTTACAGACCCGTCGGTCGACAGCCCCTCGAATGTTCGCGATAAGTGCCGTTGCGCTGGTTGCGACAACCTATGGCCTGGCCCGATTCGGATACGGTCTCTTCCTTCCTTCCTTCTCTTCGTCCTTCGCGCTGACCCCGACCATCGCAGGTCTCCTCTCATCCGGCGCGTCGCTCACATACTGCGCTTCAGCCGGTTTTGGATTCCGGTACGCGCCCCGTCGGCCCCGCTTCGTAACCGTCCTCGCCGGCTCGACCGCAACCCTTGGAAGCGCGGGCATCGCGGCGGCTCAGGACACGATCTTCTTCATTTTCGCTGTGCTACTGGCCGGGATGGGGGCTGGCTTCGCATCACCTGCGCTGGTGGAACTCGTGCAACGCAACACGGCAACGGCCAAGCGAAACCAACTTCAGTCGATCGTGAATTCGGGCACCGGTTTCGGTGTCGTCGCCGCCGGCGGTATGGCCTTAGTGCTGGGCCCCTCGTGGCGGGCAGCTTGGATCCTCATCGCCGTCATGACTTTCATCGCCATGGTCGGCGTCCTTCGCTCGGACGCTTCTGACACCGAAGGGCTTAGTAAGACTGCGAATCACAATGAAGGGTCTGGTAGCGGAGCATCCAGCGTTCGAGACCTAGGTTGGCCAATCGCTGCGGCTTTCGTCCTCGGGCTTGGAAGCGCCGCCCTCTGGGTATATGGACCCTCACTCCTCGAGGACGACGGCGGGATGACTGTCGCAACATCCGCGATCGCGTGGATGGCCTTGGGGGCCGGTAGCTCAACCGCGCTCCTCCTGGCGCCCTGGCTCGCCCAGCACTCCGTCAGGACCACTTGGTATATAACCGTAGGTGCGACGTCGGCCGCCACAGTGGGATTCGCCCTGGTACCCACCAGCCCTGCGCTCAGCCTCGCTGCAGCAGGACTTTTCGGCCTCGCCTATACAGCAGCAACCTCAGCGCTCATCATCTGGGCCTCCCTTACAGCGGCGAACAGCGCTGCAGGAACGTCAATCCTTTTCATCAGCCTCGTTCTGGGCCAGGCCCTCGGATCAACAGTTATCGGTGCCCTAATTCAAGAAACCAGCCTGGTCTTTGCCTTCATTACTGCCGGAGCCCTATGCCTCCTCAGTGCTCTCGGAGCTACAACACAGCGGACAATTCCCGGACGTCGGCAGCAAGGAAAGACTCTTGAGCGCAGGATCAGGTGAACCCGTGGTGTCCGCTGGCTTGGGTGAAAGCTCCCGTGGCCATCCGGGCACCCGGACCGCTTCCATGAGTCAACGCGAAGGGTTGATATGGCCGGGATCGGGGCGTAGAGTCCACGACGTCGGAAGGGCAAGGAGCCGATCATGGGGCAACTGGTGGTCCAAGAGTTCGTCAGCGCCGACGGATTCGCCGCCGATGCCAACAACGATTTCACGTTCTATGAGTACTTGTCCGGCGGCACTGCCGAATTTGACCGCAGCCAACTGAAGTGGCTGGAGACGGTCGACACGATGGTCCTGGGGGCAAAGACCTACCGCGAATTCGTGGAGTACTGGCCAACGCCGGCCTCAGCACATGAACTCATTACGCCGGCGCTCAACGCGCTCCGGCGTATCGTATTCTCCAATCACCTTAAGAACGCCCCGTGGGGAGACATGCCGGAAGCACGAATTGAATCCGGCGACGCCGTAGCGGCAATCAGGAGAATCAAGGCCGAAGCGAAAGCCGACGTCGTCATTTGGGGCAGCCTGACCCTCGCCGGAACGATCCTGGCGGCGGGCGAAGTAGACCAGGTGAGACTGATCGTGTTGCCGGTAGCGATTGGTGCGGGACGGGGCGTGTTTCCTTTTGAGCAACGTCCACAAGTGTTGTCCCTGCAAAGTGCAACAACATATGACCAAGGGCTGATCGAGCTTGTCTATGGAGTCCCCGGGAAGGGTTCCGGGATTCACGCCGCGGATGCGTTGCCCGAGACATCCGGGTTCGACGAAAACTCCGGCAGCTGAAGGTTCGTAGCTGAACGCAGAGGGGCCCTGCATGCCAGAGACCTACTTAAGCGTCGATGACTATATCGCCGCGCAACCCGCTGAAACACGTCAGGTCCTGCAGGAAATCCGCAGACAGGTACACGAAGCCATACCCCACGCCGAGGAGAAGATCAGCTACGGCCTCCCCACCATCACCCTCCGGGGGCACTACGTCGTGTACTTCGCCGGCTGGAAACAACACGCTTCGGTTTACCCTGTGCCCCGCGGCGACGAACTTCTGAGGGCAGAAATGGCTCCCTATCTGGCGGGAAAAGGCACATTGAAGTTTCCGCTGGCTAAACCCGTTCCCTACAACCTCATCGGGAAAGTCGCCGCCCAGCTTGCCGCAGAAAGACATGGCGGGGCATGACCGCCGGTGTTTCTGTGACCGCTATGGGCGCCTGGTGTCTGTACAACTAATACTTGTCCGCGGGAAACTGACGCAATGCGGAAACTGGCCTTCGCCATGAACCTGAGTGTGGATGGCTACATCGCAGCGCCGGGGGGGGTGACATCGGCTGGAGCACACCGAGTGACGAGCTGTTCCAGTGGTGGTCCGATCGGGTGGGGACAACGGCGCTTGCCCTGTACGGGCGCAGATTGTGGGAGACGATGAGCTCCCACTGGCCCACCGCGGACCTACAGCCTGACGCCACACCTGCACGAATCCAATACGCCCGCCGCTGGCGGAACATGCCAAAGGTAGTATTTTCCTCGACGTCCACCACAGTCGACTGGAACACCCGCCTGGCCACGGGCGACGCCATTTCAGAGATCACCAGGCTCAAGGACGAGACCGGCGGCTTCATGGACATCGGCGGTGCCACCCTCGCCGCGGCCGCCATGCGGGCGGGGCTGATCGACGAGTACTCGATCGTCACCCATCCGGTCCTGGTGGGCGGCGGCACCCCGTTCTTCACAGCTCTGGACAGCTGGGTGAACCTCCGCCTGGTGGAGACCCGGACTTTTCCCGGCGGAGTGGTCTTGACCAGCTACGAGACCAGGCGCTGAGGCACGACGGCGAATCACCTGGACGCAGACCAGCGCCAACTGCGCACGGCTATGACGCCGAACGGCACACCCTGCCGTGATGGGCGGCGTCAGTTGCCCTTCCGATCAGTGTGCCGGCCGGTGAGCTTGTCCAAAAGCCGGTCCACCATGCCGACGCCGGGCCCCACGGTCTTGTGGAACAGCTCGGAGTGCGGCGCGCTGGGGTGCGGCCGGGTAGGCGCCAGCTTTTTGGCTTTCTGGACCTTCTCGCCAATATCGACCAGTTTTTCGCGCGGGATGTGCAGGCGGAGCTTCGGGAACTGTTCGGACTCTTCGTCGTTGGCGTGATGGGTCAGCTGCTGCTCCAGCTCCTGCACCAGGTCCATGAAGGCTTGGCCGGATGACTCGGCTTTCTCCAGCTTCTTCATCAGCTTGACGATTTCGTCGTGTTCCTTCTTGTCGTGTTCGACTTCCTCCGGCCCGTTGGGCACGTGGTCCCTGATCGCAGGATAGACGTACATCTCCTCCGCGACAGCGTGCCGCATGATTTCCGCGATCAGGGTATCGGCCAGGTCCCTGCGCTCGTCCCCATCTGGGGAGCTTTTGATCTGCCCGATCAGTGCAACCATGTCCTGGTGGTCACTGGTCAGGATGTCCACGACGTCCACATTGGGTCCGGCGGAATTGGAATCACTCATGAGCTGGGCCTCCTCCTGGATCGCTTCCCGTAAGCGACGTAAGAGGGTCAAGTTACCACGCGGCAGCAACCCGATCCATAGGTGGAATCCACCGCCTATGGACAGAAAATAGGGAAGAGTGCGGTCGCGGAAAAAAGGACAAGAGGGGCATCCGGAGCGACCACGGCGGTCGCTCCGGATGCCCCTCCAAGGGCCGGCACTCAGCACCGGCCGCGGAAAGTCCTGGTCAGTGGGCGCCCAGGAGGTGTTCGATGGCGAGTTGGTTGAGGCGGACGAACGCGAAGGAGCGTTCGGCTGCGGTGTCGGCGTTGAAGTCCTCGAAGGCGGTGGTGTCGGCCAGCAGGTCGGTGCCGGTTTCGCCGGCGGCGA